>CAYNWX010000128.1:0-40255 GCA_964401005.1 uncultured Natronohydrobacter sp. | reverse complement strand
ACCGTTTGTTCCCAAACAGCTTTACCGCCAAGGTGTTTTTCATAGCATTTCTTGGCACGCATATCCCACTCATCGCGGCGACCGCTTACCTGTTCTGGCGCACCGGTGGGATCGCCGGAAATATGCAACTTGCGCTGTTGCTGCTGGGCGCGACGCTGGTTGGAACCGCGATCACGCTTTTGTCGCTACATGCCATTTTGCGGCCGCTTTACCGTGTCGGGGCGGCCATGCGACGTTTCGAACAAGAACGCCAACGCACGCCCTTGCCCGACGCCCTGAATGATGAACTTGGCGAATTGATGCGGCTGACCAACCGCCTTGTGCTTGGGGTGGATGCTGAATTGCGCGAAAGCCATGTGGCAGCCACGACCGACCCGCTGACCGGGGCCTTTAATCGCCGTGGCTTTATGCAAAAACTGGCCAACGCACCCTTCCACGGCGGGGCTGTGTTATATGTCGATCTTGACCATTTCAAGCTGGTCAATGATCGCTTCGGACATGACGTGGGAGATGCAGTTCTTCTTGCCACGGCAGACACGTTGCGAAACGCGCTTCGGCATCAAGACCTTTTCGCGCGTTTCGGCGGCGAGGAGTTTGTGATCTTCCTGCCCGGCAAATCCACATCCGACGCAGCTCGAATTGCAGAGCGTTTAAGGCAGGCAATTGCAGCCGAGGTCCGGGCCGGGACAGAACCGGTCACCACGAGTATAGGGGTTGCCCGACTGGACCACCCCGACCATCTTCAAAACGCGATGTCCTGCCCGGATGATGCACTCTACCGCGCCAAGGCAGCAGGTCGCAACCGGATAGAGCTTGCGGCCTAGCCGCGCGCACGCCTGCCGCCACGCCGCCCGCCGGTGCGTGCACCCGCATCGAGTGCAGCGCGCGAGGCTTCGGCAAAGCTGACGCCGTCACCCATCGCGTCCATGACCTTGGTCAGCCCGATCCAGGCGCCGCCATTCGGGTCATGTTTCATCAACAGGTTCGCCGCGCGGATCGCTTCCATTTCCTGCGCGCGTACCGGGTTCATGATGGCACTGGTCATGCCCGCACCGATCGCCATAGGCAGAAACGCCGCGTTGATCCCGTGCCTGTTCGGCAGTCCGAAGCTGATATTCGACGCGCCGCAGGTCGTGTTCACGCCCAACTCATCGCGCAAGCGGCGCACCAAAGTGAACACCTGATGGCCCGCCGTCGCCATGGCCCCGATGGGCATAACCAGCGGGTCCACCACAATGTCATGCGCCGGAATGCCGTAATCCGCCGCGCGCTCGACGATTTTCTTGGCCACGGCAAAGCGCACATCCGGGTCTTCGGAAATGCCGGTATCGTCGTTAGAAATGGCCACCACCGGCACATTGAATTTCTTGACCAGCGGTAGGATTGCTTCCAGCCGCTCTTCCTCTCCCGTCACCGAATTCAGAAGTGGACGACCATTGCATGTTTCCAGCCCCGCCAGCAACGCGGCTGGCACCGAAGAATCGATGCACAAAGGCACATCGACCAGCGCCTGCACCCGCGCGCACAGATCGCGCATCAGGGGCGGCTCGACAAAGTTATTGTCGGCATAGCGCGGGTCTTCGGCCATCTTGTTGGAAAACACCGCGCCTGAATTGATGTCCAGCACATTCGCGCCGCAGGCAACCTGCTCCAGCGCATCGCGCTCGACGGTGGTGAAATCGCCCGCCTCTAACTCTGCCGCCAGCTTCTTGCGGCCCGTGGGGTTAATGCGTTCACCGATCACGCAGAACGGCTCGTCAAAGCCGATGACAACGGTCTTGGTAGCGGATTCGATGACGGTGCGGGTCATGCTTGGTCCATTCGTGAAAGGGTTAAACGCCGGGGCGCGCAGCAGCGCCGCCATGGGTGGCCGTCCAAGCGGCATTGGTCTTGATGCCGCCAAGCGGAAAGAAATGAAGCTTTTCCACCGCGAAATCGGGATGGGCGGCTTTGTGCGCTGCAAGCTGCTGGACCAGTTCTGTCGGCTCGAACGGCAACAGCAGTTTTGACACATCCTTGGCGCGCTTTTGCAGCACGCGCAAAGACGGGCCAACCCCACACGCCACGGCGAATTTGATCAGCGTTTGCAACTTCGCTGGCCCCGCCACGCCCAGATGCACGGGCAGCGTGATGTCTTGGTCGCGCAGACGATCAGCCCAAGCGATGATCGGCGCAGCTTCGAAGGCGAATTGGGTGACGATGGCCATCTTTACGCCCGTGCTGCGCGCGAAATCCTGCTTCCAGCGCAAAGCATTCATCACGATACGGTCTTGGCCCGCAGGCTCAATATCACGGTTGCCTTCCGGGTGGCCCGCAACATGCAGCCGTTCGAACCCGTCGAACAGGCCCGTTTCAAGAACTTGCATGGAATTGTCATAGCTGCCTGCCGGGGTCGCGACCCCACCGCCCAGCATTAACGCTTGGTGCACGCCCACATCGCGGTAGCGCGCCACCCAATCGCTCAGTTCTGCACGGTCGCGGATAATGCGCGCGGGGATATGCGGCATCGGCTCCATCCCCTCGGCATGCAGGCGCGCAGCGGTGGCGACCATGTCGGAAATGGACGTGCCGTCGATATGCGCGATGTAGACGCGCGTGCCCAAAGGCAGCAGGGCGCGGAAATCTTCGATCTTTTTGGCAGTCCGCGGCATCACCTCTAGCGAGAAGCCCTGCATCAGCGCCGCGACATTGTCATTCGCGGGCTGAGTTGCCTCTACAGGACGGCGAAAATTCAAAAGTCCCATCAGCTTCTCCCCAAGCCAAAACCTTGTCACTTAGCCCGCCTAAGCCCAGCCATCATTGGCGATCAGAATGCGCAACCTGTCTGTGTCATAATCCTGTTCCAAACGTGCGGCGGTGGCACTTGCGACCTCTTCATCGCTGCCAGCGACCTCGACAGGGGGTGCTTTGCGCCAGTCGGCCAAATAGGCATCGGCATCCTTGGCACCAACTTTCATGGCGCAGCGGTCGATGGCTTGCTCGAACCGCTCGGACAGTTGCAACTTTTGGGCACGACGGCCCTGCCCGGCGATAACCTGCGCAGGAATATCGCGCCAATAGACGATCACAAGCTGCGCCATGACCCACACTCCGTTCCAGCCTAGACCTGAAAGATAACGCGGCGCATCCTTTAGCCAGACGCCGAAACCGACCTTGCGCCTGAAGCAAGCGACCCAAGCTAAGCCTTGCGCGCGCGGCGACGCTGCACTACCTTGGCAGCAACATGAATTGGAGGGCGAAAGATGACGCCCCAGCGTCCCGCAGGCGCGGGCACGCCCCCGACACCAGAAGGCCCGCCAATCGGCGTGGCCCGGACACAGTCAAAGGCCCCGCGCCAACCCGAATCCGGCCCGCTTTACGCGGCGCTGGATCTGGGAACGAACAGTTGTCGCATGCTGATTGCGCGCCCCAAGGGCGGGCAATTTGAAGTCGTGGACAGTTTTTCCAAGGCTGTCGAACTTGGCACGGGGCTGGAGAGCTCTGGCCTCTTGTCACACAAGCCTATGCAACGCACCCTGCAAGCGCTGCGCATTTGTCGCTCCAAACTGGAGCGGCATGACGTGCATAGGATGCGGCTGGTTGCCACCGAAGCCTGCCGCCGTGCACGCAATAGCCGCGATTTCATACGCCGCGCGCAGCGCGAAACCGGGCTGACGTTGGACATCATCACCGCCGAGGAAGAGGCGCGGCTGGCAGTGGTGTCCTGCGCGTCGCTTGTGGCTGCTGATACAGAGCAACTTTTGGTCATCGACATTGGCGGCGGCTCTACCGAACTCGTTTGGATCGACCTGTCACGCGTGGCCCCGGAAAACCGCCGCAATGCGATTTTGTCCATGTATCAGGGTTCGTTCAACCGCGACCCCCTGCCCGGCAAGCCACGCGTGGTCGATTGGATCAGCGTGCCTTTGGGCGTGGCCACGCTGAAGGATTACTTCGCCGATGTGGATGACGACGCCGCCCGCTTCGCGCTGATGAGCTGGTATTTCGAAGAACAGCTTGAAGCCTTCACCCCCTATGCCGATGCAACGCCACACAAGGCGTTCCAGATCATCGGCACCTCTGGCACGATCACCACCGTCGCGGCCAGCTACCTGCGACTGAAGCGGTATGATCGCAATAAGGTCGATGGGCTGGTGATGAATTCAAACCAAGTGGACAGCGTGATCCGCGAATATCTGGCGCTTGGCCCCATCGGGCGGCGGCAGGACCCACGGATCGGGCGCGAGCGGCACACCCAGATCATGTCGGGCGCGGCAATCTTGACCGCGTTGATGCGGATTTGGCCGACCGAGCGCATGTCAGTTGCAGATCGTGGTCTACGCGAGGGGCTGCTATACGCGCAGATGAGCGGCGATGGCGCACTGGACCTGACGCAGAATTGAGAGTTGCACGATGACAGGCAAGAACACATCCGGGCGCGGCCAACGTGACCTGAAGGTCAAGGTCAAGACCGCACGCGGGCGCAAATTGTCCTCGACCCGCTGGCTGGAACGGCAGTTGAACGACCCTTACGTGGCCGCCGCGCGGCGTGACGGCTACCGGGGCCGCGCTGCCTACAAGCTGCTTGAACTGGACGACAAGTATCGCTTCCTTGTGCCCGGCGCACGGGTGGTCGATCTGGGCTGCGCGCCGGGTGGCTGGCTGCAAGTGGCCGTGGTGCGCGTGAATGCACTTGGCGAGAAGAAGGGCAAACGCATTGGCACCGTTCTGGGCGTGGATTTGCAAGAGGTCGAGCCTTTGGCCGGTGCTACCGCGCATGTGCTGGATTTTCTGGACGAGGGCGCGGATGCGCAGGTCAAGGACTGGCTGGGCGGCAGCGCCGATGTGGTCATGTCGGACATGGCTGCCGCGTCTTCGGGGCATAAACAAACCGACCATTTGCGGATCATGTCGCTGTGCGAAGCGGCAGCACATTTCGCCTTCGACGTGCTGGATGAAGGCGGCACTTTTGTTGCCAAGGTTCTGGCCGGGGGCGCGGAAGGCGAGTTGCAGCAATTGCTGAAACAGAACTTCCGCAAGGTCACCAATGTCAAACCGCCTGCCAGCCGATCCGACAGCTCCGAGAAATACGTGGTCGCAACCGGCTTCCGAGGGCGTGGAGCCGAGTGAGGCCACGTTTCAATTCTCGATTACGGGGAAGAATGACTTGCGTTGACATTTTCTGAAACCCAGATGGCAAACTTATGTCTTTGCTTCTAAAATTCATACTATCTGGCGCCACCCTTTACTTGGCTCTTGTCGCCGGACTTGCACTTTTCCAACATTACCTGATTTTCCCGCGTGCGATGGTTGGTGCGGCCCCCGCCCTGCCTGCACAGACCGAGCGCCTGACCCTTTCGGTCGGCTCTGACTTGCTGCACGGCGTGCGCATACCCGGACGCGACTCATCGCTGCCCACGATTCTGGGTTTTCCCGGGAACGGCACGAATTCGGAAACCATTGCGCTGTTCTTGCACCAAGTCGCCCCGGCGCAGGATGTGGTGGTTTATCACTATCGGGGCTATGCCCCATCGACCGGCACACCATCAGCGACCGCGCTGTTGGCCGATGCCTTGGCCATCCATGACAGCCTGCAAGGTCCGGTGACAACAATCGGGTTCAGCATTGGCAGCGGTGTGGCCGCGCATCTGGCAAGCGCGCGCAGGCTCGACCGGGTTATCCTTGTCACGCCCTTCGACAGCCTTGCCCAAGTCGCGGCAGATACCCTGCCCTTTCTACCGGTGCGCTGGCTGATCCGCCATGACATGACCGCTGCCGCCGATCTGACTAACACGACCGCACCGATCACACTGGTCTTGGCCACGCAAGACGAGGTGATTGCCCCCGCCCGGTCCGAAGCGCTGGCAAGCACACTACCGCAAGCGCAGGTGGCCCGCCTTGCCGCGGGGCATAACGACATCTACACCCACCCGGAATTCGTGCTGACACTGCGCCACGCTTTACGCTGAGGCGCGGCTCTCCATATCCTCAGCGACCGCCTCGGCGCGGGCAGCAAGTTCGGACAATGCATCGCTCAGGTCCTGCGGCACTACTGGCACCTCAACCTTCTGCGCGGGCCGGGAATGCAGGCGCGAAATCTCTTCGCGCATGGATTCGATCTGCGCTTCAGCGTCTTTCAGCTTGTCTTCGACCGCCGCCGTTTTATCGGCCAGCATCAGCCCCGACATAAGCAACATGCGTTCGGCTGGCACGCGGCCAATCTGGTTCAGAAGCGTGCGCGCTTCCGCGTCCAACATGGCAGCAGCCGCCAGCAGAAATTGCTCTTCCCCCGGCTGGCAGGCAACTTCAAATTCTTTGTGACCAATCGTGATCGTTTGTTCAGGCATCTTGCTTTCCCGTCCCCATCAGCGGCTTCAATTCGCCCAAAACATCTTCCATCTCGGCCAACTCTGCCGCGCGCTCGGCGCGCAAGGCTTCCAACTCTGCCAAAAGCGATCTGTTGATGGCGCTGGGTTCGATAACCTGCGCCTCATGCCCTTCGCGCAATTGGCGGTTGGCCTCTATCAACTTGGAATTGGCCTTTTTCAGACGCAGCATTTCCAGGCTTTGCAGGTCAAGCTGCTCTGTCATGCGCGCCAGCCGTCGCTCCAACGACGCGACCGAACTGTCCTGCCGTTGGCGCACCGCATTCACACGCTCTGTCAGTTGGGCGGTCTTGGCGCGCTCGGCGTCCAGTTCTGCCCTAAGTTTCGCGCTGTCGGTATCTTCGATGACCCGCGCGGGCGCTGCCGCCAGTTTGCCCGCCGCCGCAGAAATGCGGTCCAGCGCATGCGACAGGCGGGTTTCCATTTGTTTTATATCCGTCATGCCTGCTCTTTCCAAATTGGCGCTTTCACATGGCCGAATCATTCCATGCAGGGTATGGCAACCCACGCCGTGCAAGCCTACCCGCAAACTTTTGGCTTTCCAACCTTGGGCCAAGTTGACGGGTGGGCAAACACGGGTTGCGGGCGGCTCTTGATTGCAGTCTAGGCGCAGGCCCGTATGATCACCATCGCGGAATGCTACCGCCAACACCGCCCTGTCCAGCCAAGGAAAACCAGACGTGGATATTGCTGCCCTAAGAACCGCCAATCCCGACCATTGGATGAAAGCCACCGCCATCCGTGCCTTGGCCATGGATGCCGTGCAGGCCGCCAATTCGGGCCATCCGGGCATGCCGATGGGCATGGCCGACGTGGCGACCGTTCTGTTCGAGAAACACCTGAAATTCGATTCCAGCGCCCCCGATTGGGCCGACCGCGACCGCTTCATCCTGTCGGCCGGTCATGGGTCAATGCTGATTTATGCGCTCCTATATCTAACCGGCTACAAGCAGATGACGCTCGATCAGATCAAGAATTTCCGCCAATGGGGCGCGATCACTGCAGGCCACCCGGAATATGGCCATGTCGAGGGCGTGGAAACCACCACCGGCCCCTTAGGTCAGGGTATTTCCAACGCCGTGGGCTTTGCCATGGCCGAAGAAAAGCTGCGCGCCGAATTTGGGCCGAAGATCGTGGACCATTACACCTATGTCATCGCCGGCGACGGTTGCCTGATGGAAGGCATCAGCCACGAGGCGATTGGTCTGGCAGGCCATCAGAAGCTAGGCCGCCTGATCGTGCTGTGGGACAATAACGATATTACCATCGACGGGCGCGTGTCTTTGTCGGACCGCACCGACCAGCGCGCGCGTTTTGCTGCCGCTGGCTGGAAGGTGCTGTCCTGCGACGGGCATGACGCCGCCGATATTGACCGCGCCTTGACAGAGGCGAAAGGCTCTGACCGCCCCGTTTTAATCGACTGCAAAACCGTGATCGGCTTTGGCAGCCCGAAAAAGGCAAACACCTCTGGCGCGCATGGCTCGCCCTTAGGCGACGCGGAAATCGCCGCCACAAAGGCGATTTATGGCTGGGAGCATGGCCCCTTCGACATTCCCGCTGATGTGCTGGAGGCATGGCGCGCCATTGGTGCACGGGGCGCGATAGCCCATGAGGAATGGAAAACCCGCTTCGCCACCCTGTCAGCCGCCAAACAAGCCGAATTCACCCGCCGCATGACGGGCGAGGCCCCGAAAAAGCTGGAAAGCGCTATCCGCGCTTTCAAAAAACAAATCTCGGAAAGCGCGCCTTCGCTGGCCACCCGCAAATCGTCCGAGATGGTGCTGGAAGTGGTGAACACGGTCTGTCCGGAAACCATCGGCGGCTCTGCCGACCTGACCGGGTCCAACAACACCAAAACGGCGAATCTGGGCGTGTTCTCGGCAGAGGATCGCAAGGGCCGCTATGTTTATTACGGCATCCGCGAACATGGCATGGCGGCGGCGATGAACGGCTTGGCGCTGCATGGGGGGCTGAAACCCTATGGCGGCACTTTCCTGTGTTTTACCGATTATGCGCGTGGGGCGATGCGGCTTTCGGCGCTGATGGGCGTGCCGGTGACCTATGTCATGACGCATGATTCCATCGGTCTGGGCGAGGATGGCCCGACCCACCAGCCGGTCGAACATCTGGCCATGCTGCGCGCCACACCCAACACCAATGTCTTCCGCCCCTGCGACACGGTGGAAACCGCCGAAGCTTGGGAGCTCGCGCTGACCAGCTCCCGTACGCCATCCGTTTTGGCGCTGACACGGCAGAACCTGCCCACCTACCGCACCGAGCACAAGGTCAAGAACCTGACCGCCCAAGGCGGCTATGTGTTGGCCGATGCGGATGGAAAGCGGCAGGCGATCTTGCTGGCAACCGGGTCAGAAGTGGAAATCGCCATGCAAGCGCGCGATCTTCTACATGCCGAAGGCATTGGCACGCGCGTTGTGTCCATGCCCTGCTGGGAGTTGTTCGAAGAGCAACCCGACGCTTACCGCCGTAAGGTTCTGCCCGCAGGCCCGGTCCGCGTGGCGATCGAAGCTGGCATCCGCTTTGGCTGGGACCGTTGGCTGTTCGGCGAGCGCGGACGCCGCGAGAAATCAGGCTTCGTCGGCATGCATGATTTCGGCGCATCCGCACCGGCACCCACGCTCTACAAGGAACTCGGGATCACGGCAGAGGCCGTGGTCGCCAAGGTGAAATCGCTGCTGGGCTGACAGGGTCGCGCGCCAGCGCGCCCTGTCCCGTGGCATAAACTTAAAAGGGCGACCCGCAGGGTCGCCCTTTTTCCGTTTGGTCAAACCCGGTCGCGCTACTCCGCAGCCTCCGCAGCAGCGCGGGCTTCGATCTCGGCCGCCTTCTTCTCGACCTGTTCGACAATATGTTCGACCATCTGGTCATTGCTCAGTTTATGACTTTGCTTACCCGCCAGATAGACCATGCCAGACCCGGCCCCACCGCCGGTAAAGCCTACATCGGTCATCAACGCTTCGCCCGGCCCATTCACCACGCAGCCGATGATCGACAGGCTCATGGGGGTTTTGATATGGGCAAGGCGTTCTTCCAGAACGCTGACAGTCTTGATCACATCGAACCCTTGCCGCGCACAAGACGGGCAGGAAATGATATTCACCCCCCGGTGCCGCAGCCCCAGCGATTTCAGGATCTCGTAGCCGATTTTCACCTCTTCCACCGGGTCGGCCGACAGAGACACGCGGATTGTGTCGCCAATCCCCATCCATAGCAGATTGCCCAAGCCAATCGCGGATTTCACCGTGCCAGAGATCATACCACCCGCTTCGGTAATCCCCAGATGGATCGGGGCATCGGTCGCTTCGGCCAACCCCATATAGGCCGCTGCCGACAAGAACACGTCCGACGCTTTCACGCTGATCTTGAACTCGTGGAAATCGTTGTCCTGCAAGATGCGGATATGATCGAGGCCCGACTCGATCATCGCTTCCGGACAAGGCTCGCCGTATTTTTCCAGCAAGTGCCGCTCCAGCGACCCGGCATTTACCCCGATCCGAATGGAACACCCATGGTCGCGCGCGGCCTTGATCACTTCTCGCACGCGGGTCGCGTCGCCAATGTTGCCGGGGTTGATGCGCAAACACGCCGCGCCCGCCTCGGCGGCCTCGATGGCGCGTTTGTAGTGGAAATGAATGTCCGCCACGATGGGCACCGGGCTTTCACGGCACACTTCGCGCAACGCGAAACTGGCATCGGTGTCGGGCACCGAAACGCGCACGATATCGGCCCCCGCTTCGGCGCAGGCCAGAACCTGCTTGATCGTCGCCGCTGCATCGCCAGAATCTGTGTTGGTCATCGTCTGCACAGAGATGGGCGCGTCACCACCCACGGGCACGCTGCCCACCATGATCTGGCGGGATTTGCGGCGCGTGATGTTGCGCCATGGGCGGATGTGGTTGTGGTCCATCTTGCAAGCCTTGTGCCGTGCGAATTTTCCCAAGACATAAACCAAGAGGGGCGCTGCGACAAGCAACGCCCCTCTGGCTAATCTTGGTTAGGGAAATGCCTTTAAGGTTGAACTTCCGCAACATTGACGAAGCTGCGCAGATCTTGATCGCCCGACAAATCAGCGGTGGAAAAGCTTTCCGTCACGGCTTCCGGCGTGAGGGCAATACGGTCCACGACCTGCGCGCCCGGCGCGGTTGGGCCATAGGGCTGACCATCAACCAGCAGATAAACGGACCCCGAATTCCCAGCGCGCAAAATAGCAGGCTCTTCTGTTTGGGGCACGGTATAACGCTCGCCCGCATCCAGCACCTTTTCAAACAAGACAGTGCCATCCGCCGCGCGCACACGAATCCAACTTGGGCGCACTGCCAGAACTTCAAGCTGTGGCGGACCCTCGCGGAGCACCTGAATTTCAGGCGCCGCGGCATTATTTAGCGCCAGACCAACAGCTTGGCTGATATCATCTGGTAGGACTTGTTCCTGCACAGGGCGGATCGCGCCTATCGGACCGTCGCGCGACACCATGATCGGGGCGTCCAGGGCTTCAGGCTGGTAGCTGCGCACCACGCCTTGCGCTGTGTCACCCGGTAGAACGGTCTGCGCGTTCACATCATCTGCGCCGCGGACTGTTGGAAGATTGGCACCAAGTTCAACCGAATCCATGCGTGGGACAGCGTTTGCGATAACCGGGTCAAGCTCTGCCATTACCTCTGGCGGCTGATCTGCGGGCGCTAGCTGCACGCGCTGCACTTCTTTCAGCACCGTCCAGCCCCCAAAGCCAAGCCCCAGCACCAGCGCCAGAACAACAGCAACCGAACCGACCGCGCCGTAATCCATGCTGCGCCAGAACGGCTCAGGTCCCTCGGCCAAGCGTGTGCGGGACAAAAGCCCTTGGGATAATTCACTCGTCCCAGACATTTCAGCGCGCGGCCGCGTAGGGGTCGAGCGTTCCAGGTCGGGATTAATTGCGAAATTGGTCTCTGCGCAAAAGCGCTGATAGCACCAATCGGGGTCCATGCCCAAATATCGCGCATAGGACCGCACGTAGCCTGCAATGAAGCTAGGCGCTTCAAACGCAGACAGATCTCCAGATTCTATTGCCGCGATGTAGGTTGCGCGAATGTGCAATTCGCGCTGCACGTCCAGCAACGACTTACCCATCGTCGCGCGCTCACCGCGGATGATATCACCCAGACGCACTTCGAAATCATCGAACCCCGTCTGATGGCCGTCATCCACCGGCACATCTTCGAATTTACCGCCAAACCAGTCCATTGCCCGCCCTTTGACCGCTTGATTGCTCACCTGAGCCTCAACTTGCACAAAACTCGGCCTCTTATGGGCCGCTATTCTTGAGCACTATAAGGGATTTCACTTCGAATTGAAGTGGTAACAAGCGTTAAGCAGACATTTCGGCACGATTTAGCGCACAATGCGCCCAAAGACCGTCCATCGCATGCACCAAACGGTCGATCATCTTGGGGTCATGAACGGGCGACGGGGTGAAGCGCAGGCGCTCCGTGCCACGCGGAACAGTTGGAAAGTTGATCGGCTGGACGTAAATTCCATGTTCGGTCAACAACATATCCGAAATCTTCTTGCAATGCACCGGGTCGCCTACATGGACGGGCACGATATGGCTGCCGTGGTCAATGATCGGCAAGCCCAGACCGCGCAGGCGCATTTTCAGAATGCGCGCGTTTTCCTGCTGCTTGTCGCGCAGGTATTGCGCCGTTTTCAGGTATTCGACAGACGCAGCAGCGCCAGCAGCCACAGCCGGAGGCAGTGACGTTGTGAAGATGAAGCCCGGCGCGTAAGACCTTATCGCGTCACACATTTTGGCAGATGCCGCAATATAGCCGCCCATCACGCCATAGGCCTTGGCCAGCGTGCCGTTAATAATGTCGATGCGGTGCATCAACCCATCGCGCTCGGCTACACCGGCGCCGCGCGGGCCATACATGCCGACAGCGTGCACTTCGTCTATATATGTCAGCGCACCGAATTCATCTGCCAGATCGCACATAGCTTCGATCGGACCGAAGTCGCCATCCATAGAATAGATCGATTCAAACGCGATCAGTTTGGGCGCGGCGGCGTCGTCGGCAGCCAGCAATTCACGCAGATGCGCAAGATCATTATGCCGGAAAATCCGCTTCGCACCGCCATTGCGGCGCACGCCCTCGATCATGGAAGCGTGGTTCGACGCGTCCGAATAGATAATCAGACCGGGAAACAGCTTGGGCAAGGTCGACAGCGTGGCGTCATTGGCAATATAGGCCGAAGTGAACAGCAGCGCCGCTTCCTTCTTGTGCAGATCGGCCAAAGACGCTTCCAGCCGCTTATGGTAAGCGGTCGTGCCAGAAATATTCCGCGTGCCGCCAGAACCTGCGCCGGTCGCGTCCAGTGCTTCGTGCATTGCCGCCAGAACAACGGGGTTCTGCCCCATGCCAAGATAGTCGTTGCCGCACCAAACCACGATCTCTTGCGTCGTGCCATCAGGACGGTTCCAGACAGCTTTGGGGAAGTGATCCTTCTGCCGCTCAATGTCGATGAAGGTTCGATAGCGCCCCTCTACATGAAGCTGGTTAAGGGCGACATCGATTGCGGCTTCGTAATTCACTACCCACTCCCTGGCATCGGCTCGGTATATTCGCTTTTATAGATATTCTGGATTCGTGCAAACCAAATTACCCATTTGCACATTTCCCATGCAGATTGCGAACGTTCTATGACTTAGATCAAGTCCAATCCGAAGCGCAATGCTTTCCAGCGCGCCGAATCGTCGCGCGCGCTATTCTGGCTGAATTTCCAAGGCGATAACGCAGTCTGCTCCCCCAGCGCGCGCCGCATTACAGCTTTCCAACGCGGCATTTCGCGCGGTGTCCAGATCGGGCAAATCTGCGACCGCAACCGCCGATTCAGCCAGCAGCCCGTCTTTGACCAAACCCTCATCCGGGGCCAAAGCCATAGCCGCAAAGCGTGCGCCTTCGGGGACAAACAACGACAATGCATCCCGATTCTGCCCGACGAGTCGCAGCATCGCCACACCCTCGGGGGACAGGAATTCGTGCAGGGTAAGCGTGATTTTCACGCCGTCGAGCGAATAAGTTTCGGTCGAAGCCTGCTGGGCCTGACCAGCTGAAGCAAAAAAGGTGGAAGCCGCCAGAACAAAGCAAAGATGTTTCATACGCGATTGCTCCGAATAAACGAGTCACAGGTTGTAACGCGTTATAGCCCGTGCGGCAGGTCTGGACACCCCCAAGGCAGGTGTTACCCTTCACCAATCCTAAACCTGCGGAGCATATGATGACCGACACACTCGCCCCTGTCCTGTCCCGGATCGACGCTGACTTGCCACAAGCGCTCGAGCGGTTGTCGGACCTGCTGCGCATACCCTCCATATCGACCGACCCGGCGCATAAGGCAGATGTCGAAGCTGCCGCCGATTGGTTGGTCAAGGACTTGGCCACCATGGGGTTTTCGGCCCGCAAGGACCCGACCACAGGGCACCCGATGGTTGTAGCAAAGGGCGGCGCAGATGCTGGCCCCCATCTGCTGTTTTATGGCCATTATGACGTGCAACCGGTGGACCCGCTGCACCTGTGGAAGCGCGACCCGTTCGATCCGGAAGTGCAAGACACGCCGCGCGGAAAAGTGATCCGTGGGCGCGGCGCGTCCGACGATAAGGGCCAGCTTATGACCTTTATCGAAGCTTGCCGCGCGTGGTTGGCCGTGCATGGCAGCCTGCCGGTGCAACTGACTTTTTTTCTGGAAGGCGAGGAGGAAAGTGGCTCGCCCTCGCTGGTGCCTTACATGAAAGACAACGCCGAAGCGCTGAAGGCCGATGTGGCCTTGATCTGCGACACCACCATGTATGACGCTGAAACCCCCGCAATCACCACCATGCTGCGCGGGCTTCTGGGCGAGGAAGTAACCATCCACGCCGCCGACCGCGACCTGCATTCGGGCATGTTCGGGGGGGCTGCGATGAACCCGGCAAGGGTTTTGGCGCGAATTCTGGCCGATCTGCACGACGATCAGGGCCACGTCACGTTGCCCGGGTTCTATGACGATGTGCCAGAGTTGAGCCAGGACATCCGCGCGCAATGGGCAAGCTTGGGGTTCGACGCAGAGGCGTTTCTGGGCAAGGTCGGCCTGCGCCTGCCCGCGGGCGAACAGGACCGCAGCGCGCTAGAAATGATCTGGGCGCGCCCGACCTGCGAGATCAATGGCATGATCTCGGGCTATACCGGCGCGGGGTTCAAAACCGTGCTGCCCGCACAAGCCAGCGCAAAGGTCAGCTTCCGGTTGGTGGGCGGGCAAGACCCGCACAAGATTCGCGCGGCGTTTCGTGACTTTGTGCAAGCCCGCCTGCCCGCCGATTGCCGCGCCGGATTTGCGGAGCATGGCGCATCGGGTGCGTCGACCATGGCGACCGACCACCCGGCATTTGAAGCGGCGCGCCAAGCACTGAGCGCCGAATGGCCCAAGCCCGCGGCCTTCATCGGGTCGGGCGGGTCGATCCCGATTGCGGGCTATTTCAAAACCATTCTGAATATGGATTCCATGCTGATTGGCTTTGCCAAGGATGATGACGCCATACACTCGCCAAATGAAAAGTATGATCTGGACAGCTTCCATCGTGGAATACGGTCATGGGCGCGGATCATTGACGCAATTTCAAAGGCCTGATCGTGGCGTTTGATGCGCTGCCGGTGTTCCATCAAAACCCGACCGATGTTCGATTTGTGCAAGACCCGTACCCCGCCTATGACTGCATGCGGGCGCTGGGGCCGGTCGTATATTGGCAGGAATACGCCCTGCCCTGCACGACCGGTTTTGCCGCCACGAATGCCGTTTTGCGGGACCGGCGTTTTGGCAGGGTGCCGCTGATCGCGCCAGACATCCCGCCACATCTGGCCCCGTTTTTCGAAATTGAAGCGCATTCCATGTTAGAGTTGGAACCACCGCGCCATACGCGCTTGCGCGCACTCGTGCTGCGGGCCTTCACCTCGCGGCGGATTGCGGCACTTGCGCCAGAAATCGACGCGCTGGCGCATGAACTTATCGACAAACGGCCTGATGGTGCATTCGACCTGCTCGCACACTTCGCACAGCCCTTGCCGGTCATCATTATCGCGCGGCTGCTCGGCGTGCCCGAAACCATGGCCCCGGACCTCTTGCGCTGGTCGAACGCGATGGTCGGCATGTATCAGGCCGGACGCAGCCGCGCGATGGAAGATGCCGCAAGCCTTGCCGCGTCCGAGTTCGCAGGCTTCCTGCGCGGTTACATAGCCGCCCGCCGCGCCCAGCCCGCCGATGACCTAATCACCCATCTGATCGCAGCCGAAGAGGACGGGCAAACGCTGAGCACGGACGAGATGATTTCGACCTGCATTTTGCTGCTGAACGCTGGCCATGAGGCGACGGTGCATAGCCTTGGGCTTGCGGTGAAGACGCTGCTGCAACACCAGCTTTGGCCAGCGCCCATCACCGACGCATTGGTCGAGGAATGCCTGCGCTTCGACCCAGCGCTGCACCTGTTCACCCGTTGGGCCTATGACCACATAGACGTCATGGGTGTGACCATCCCGCGCGGGGCGCAGATCGCGTGCCTTCTGGGCGCGGCCAATCGCTGCCCGCGCCATTGGGATAACGCGCATCTATTCAACCCTGCCCGCCCCGCCAAGGCCCATGCAGGCTTTGGCGCTGGGCTGCATTTCTGCCTTGGCGCGCCCCTCGCGCGGCTGGAGCTGCGCCATGCGCTGAAAGCCCTTTGCGCCAGATTGCCGCGCCTGACGCTGGCAGAGCCGCCCCGGATGGCCAATATCTACCATTTTCACGGGTTGGAACGGCTGATGGTGCGCGCCGAGTAATGCCTTCCCCTTGAACCTTGGCGGCATATGTTACACACATCGCAAAGCTGCGGCCCGGTTTCGCACGCGCCCAAACGCCGCAAAATACAAGCAGGACCTACAGGCATGACCAACCTTAGCAAGCCCACCGAAGAAATCTCCGTCCGCGATGTGTTCGGCATTGACAGCGACATGACAGTCAAGGGCTTTGCAGAGGCCGCGGACCGTGTGCCGGCGATGGACCCGACCTATAAATTCGACCCAGACACGACCTTGGCCATTCTGGCGGGCTTTGCCTATAATCGCCGGGTGATGATCCAAGGCTATCACGGCACCGGCAAATCCACCCATATCGAACAGGTCGCGGCACGCCTGAACTGGCCCTCTGTTCGTGTGAACCTAGACAGCCATATCAGCCGGATTGACCTGATCGGCAAGGACGCGATCAAGCTGCGCGACGGGGTGCAGGTCACGGAATTCCAAGATGGCATCTTGCCTTGGGCACTGCGCAATCCGGTGGCGATCGTGTTCGACGAATACGACGCGGGCCGCCCCGATGTGATGTTCGTCATCCAGCGCGTTTTGGAACATGACGGCAAGCTCACGCTGCTGGACCAGAACGAGATCATCACGCCGCACCCGTCGTTCCGCCTGTTTGCAACCGCGAACACGGTGGGCTTGGGCGACACAACGGGCCTGTATCACGGCACGCAGCAGATTAACCAAGCGCAGATGGACCGTTGGTCGCTGGTGGCCACACTGAATTATCTTAGCCATGATGCCGAGGTGGCGATCGTTCTGTCGAAGAACCCGGCCTATAACACGGCGAAGGGCCGCCAAGAGATCAGCCAGATGGTTACGGTTGCGGACATGACGCGCACAGCCTTCATGAACGGCGACCTGTCCACCGTCATGTCGCCCCGCACGGTCATTAACTGGGCCGAGAATGCGCGGATTTTCCGGTCCGTCGGCTACGCGTTCCGCCTGTCCTTCCTGAACAAATGCGACGAGTTGGAACGCCAAACCGTGGCAGAGTTCTACCAGCGTTGTTTTGACGAAGAACTGCCCGAATCGGCGGCCAGCATGTCACTGGGCTAAGACTATGGCCTCGGCGCTGGCGGGAGCTATCGGGCTGGCGCTGATCCTGACGACCGTTGCCGTGCATTACGAAGCCTTGCGCCGATTGGGCCGTGCGATGGCCGGAAGTCGCATCCGCCCACGGGTAAAGGTGTTGCTGGTCATCTTGGGATGCCATTGCCGCGCATTTGGTCGAGATCCTGATATATGCCGCCGCTCACGGTTTGGTGCTGCTCAGCCCGACCTTGGGCAATATTGAAGGGCTTTACACCAGCACCGCAGCCAACCTGATCTATTTCGCCATGACCAGCTACACCACGCTTGGCATTGGCGAAGTCTATCCGACCGGCCCCTTGCGGCTGATCGTGGGGATGGCATCGCTGAACGGGTTCTTGCTGATCACATGGTCGGCGTCGTTCACCTATCTGATCATGCAGCGCTATTGGCACCCAGAGCTGGAAGACTAACCCCGCCGGTGCGAATTATTTCTGCCGCTTCGGAAACAATTTCACGATCTGGCCGCAATTGCTCCGCAGCGCGGCCACAAACACGGGGCATCACAACGACAATCTGACTTCTATGGGATTGTCAAAAATGCATCGCTCTGTTTTCGCTCTGCTTTGTTCTGCTGCCCTAGTGTCTGCCTGTGCCAGCGGGCCGGATTTTGCGGCAGCACCCGGAACAACGGGTGGGTCCACCGGGGAAACCGGAAATCCGCCGAACACATTACCGCAATCGGGTCAGGGAAATTCCGGCGGTGTTGTTTCAGGCGATGGACCTGCCGCCGCCGGGGTCGAGGCAACAATGCGCTACAACTCAGGCGGCAATGACGAACGCCCAGAGCGCTGGCGGGGCGCAAACGTCGAATTTCACAATGGCGATCTGACCGGCGTTACGATAAATTGTTCGCGCGCGGGCGGCGGGGCTGTCGTGCCCGAATGCCAAGTTACAAATGCCGAAAAAGCGTGGCTCGTCAACGAATTGAGCGGCATTTATGCCTATGCCGGTGGCTTCGCCGTCGAGGGCCACGGGCCTGATGGAGACCAGAACAGTTTCGTGACCGTGCATTCCGGCCCCGGTATGAACCCCGGAGAGGCTGTCAACTTGCCGGGTGAAAGCGTGGATTACCGTGGCCAGTTTCAGGGCGGCGCCGGTTTGACCGTGGATGGCACGCATTATGAGGGCCGTGTCACCGGTTCTGTCGATCTGACTGCCGATTTCACCTCTGGGTCGCTGTCGGCTGACTTTGTCGGGGCCCTTTATCACGAACCCAGCCAAGACTATGTCAGTCTGAACGCCGGGTTCGAGGATGCAGCCATCGGGCAGGACGGACGCTTCTACAACACCGCCGACACGACATTTGACTACAATGGCAGTGAAGCTTGGGGCGAGCTGGACGGTGCGTTCTACGGCCCGAATGCCGAAGAAGCGGCCGGGACCTTCGGCTTTGGCAACGAATCTGGCGGTATGACAGGCATCATGCTGGGCTGCTCCGAATACAACCCAAGCAATTGTGTGGCCCCAGCACCGCGCTTCTGATACCGCAAAGCGCATCCCCCGCACCCGGACGGGATGCGGGGTGTGTCTTCGTCCATTAACCTGCGTTGCGCGCCGCCATGGCGGCACGGGTCCACCAATCCAACTCGCTCAGCATGGCATCTGCCGAACCGCCAATGCTGGCTTCGAGCGTTTCAATCGGTTTCGGATCGCCGCCCAGCGGGTGTACGCTGAAGAAGTCGCCGCCGCCGATATGCACCGCCGAGCGGGTCGAGGCCATTTGCAATTCGATCCCGATGGTGCGCAAATGTTCTGCCGCGCGGGTGCCGCCGACCGACCCGTAGCTGACAATGCCGAACGCCTTACGGTTCCATTCGACATAGGCTTGATCCAGCGCGTTTTTCAGCGCGCCGGTGATCGAGCGATTATACTCCGGCGTGACGAAAATGAACCCGTCATATTGCGCCAGCGTTTCTTGCCATTTCACCGCTGCCGGGTCTTGGCTGGGCATCCAAGCATTCGACGCCATCTCGTTGAACAGGGGCAGCGGGTGATCTTTCAAGTCGATCAGGTCTACCTGCCAATCGCCGCGCGCCTTTGCGCGGGCGACGATCCATTCGGCGGGGGCCAGCCCGAAACGGCTGTCGCGGGTGGTGCCAAGGATGACGCCAATGCGGGGGGTGGTGGTCATGTTGCTCTCTCCGGTGTGGGTGTGTTGCACGACGGCATATTGTCCAAGCGCTTGCGCCGCGAAAGGTCGCTTTCCGCACAGGCCCTGTGCAACGGCGCGGGGTGGGCGCTTTCCTTTCGCGGGTGGCTGGTCTATCTGTGAAGCAACAAGAACTTCCACGTTTCGGTGACGCATGAGCAAGCCTTCCGACAACCCGGCAGACCCTTTCAAGAAAGCCCTGTCGGAAACTGCCCGCACCATGGCGGATGCGCGCGACATGACGGTCACGTATTCGGTCGACCCGCCGGGCCTGTCGAATGACGCAATGCGCCTGCCGCAAGTGACCCGCCGCATGACCCGCGACGAGGTGCTTCTGGCGCGCGGCACCGCCGACAGCTTGGCCCTGCGCCACCGCTTTCATGACACCAAAACCCATGCCCGCTACATGCCCCAAGGCGAAATGGCGCGCGAGTTGTATCAGGCGATGGAAGATGCGCGCTGCGAAGCTGTGGGCGCGCGCCACATGCCCGGCACGGCGGGTAATATCGACGCGCGCATTGCCCATGATGCAAGCCGCAAAGGCTATGCCCAAATCCGCGACCGCAAGGACGCGCCCCTGCCCATCGCCGCCAGCTACATGATCCGCGAAATGGCCACGGGGCGCACCTTGCCCGAAGGGGCCGACAATGTGTTGGAGCTATGGCGCGGCTTCATAGAAGAACGCGCAGGCGGCACGCTGGAAGGGCTGGACAATGTGTTGGCCGATCAGGGTGCCTTTGCCCGCTTCACCCGCCGCATGATCGAAGATCTGGGCTTTGGCGACCAATTGGGCGACGACCCGGACGATACCGGCGACGAGGACGAAGGCACCGAGGACGACAGCGACGAGCAGCCCGACGAACCTGAAAACCCCGACAGCCAAGGCGAGGACGACAGCAGCGACGACGAAAGCGCTGATGAAGACGGCCAGTCGCAGGACGCCGCCCAAGCCGATATGGCCGTGGACGAAGACGCCGAGGACGAGATGTCGGACGAGGCGGAATTGCCCGAGGGCGAAGCGCCCATGGACCCGCCCCCGCCCCCGCCGCATTCCGAGGCAAGCGCCGATTACAAGGTCTTCACTACCGCGCATGACGAGGAAGTCCGCGCCGAGGATTTGGCCGAAGCGGCAGAATTGGAACGCCTGCGCGCCTATCTGGACCAGCAGTTGGAACCCCTCAAAGGGGCCGTGTCGCGGCTGGCAAACAAGCTACAACGGCGCTTGCAGGCACAGCAAAACCGGTCGTGGCTGTTCGATCTGGAAGAAGGCACGCTAGATGCCGGGCGCTTGGCGCGCGTCGTGGCCAACCCGACGACGCCCCTGTCCTTCAAGCAGGAAAAAGACACCGAATTCCGCGACACAGTTGTCACGCTTTTGCTGGACAATTCCGGCTCTATGCGTGGGCGGCCCATCTCGATTGCCGCGATTTGCGCCGATGTGCTGGCCCGCACGCTGGAGCGGTGCAACGTGAAGGTGGAAATCCTTGGCTTCACCACCCGCGCGTGGAAGGGTGGCCTCTCACGCGAGAAATGGTTGGCCGAGGGGCGCAGCCTGCAACCGGGTCGCCTGAACGACTTGCGCCACATCATCTACAAACAGGCCGATGCGCCATGGCGACGCGTGCGCCCCAATCTGGGGCTGATGATGAAAGAAGGCTTGCTGAAGGAAAATATCGACGGCGAGGCGCTGGAATGGGCGCATCGGCGGATGCTGGCGCGGCCAGAGGCGCGGAAAATCCTGATGGTGATCTCGGACGGGGCACCGGTCGATGACAGCACGTTGTCGGTGAACCCCGCCAATTATCTGGAACGCCACCTACGCGACGTGATCGCCATGGTCGAAAAGCGCCGCGCGGTAGAACTCTTGGCCATCGGCATCGGCCATGACGTGACGCGCTATTACAATCGCGCGGTCACGATCACCGATGTGGAGCAGCTTGCGGGCGCGATGACCGAACAGCTTGCGGCCCTGTTCGACAAGGACCCGCGTGCGCGGGCGCGGTTTGCGGGCATCAAGCGCGCGGGTTGACCCTGCGGGTGCAGAAAACCGACCGCGATGCCCAACTATGACAGCAAAACCCGACACGAGACCTTGGATCTGCGTGTCGGGTCAAATGCGCTTTCTCAGGCCTGCGCGGGGTTACTCTGCTTCGTTGGCGGGTTTTGCCTGAAGCAATGCATAATTGGCGTCACCAAGGGTGCCATACAGATCAAGCTGTGTCTCTAGGAAGTCGATATGCCCTTCCTCATCGGCGATCAGCTCTTCAAACAGCGCCTTGGACACGTAGTCCCGCACGCTCTCACAATGATCGCGCGCTTCTATGTAAAGGGTGCGGGCCTCATGTTCGGCGGCAAGATCGGCCTCTAGGGTTTCTTTCAGGTTTTCGCCAATTCTGAGCGGGTCCAGCTTTTGCAGGTTCGGATGCCCGCCCAGAAAGATGATGCGTTCGATCAGCCTGTCAGCATGGTGCATCTCTTCGATGCTCTCTTCGCGGGACTTGTCCGCAATGCGCCCAAAGCCCCAATCCTGCTGCAAGCGATAGTGCAACCAATACTGGCTGACCGCCGTCAATTCGCTGCGTAAGGCCGCATTCAAAAACTCTATGACCTTTTCGTCGCCCTTCATTCTTATCTCCTTGTCGAAGTCGATTTCTTTACTCTGAGGTTTGCCAACTCTGTCGGAACGCCCAAGTTAGGGGAACTCGCCATGGTTTGCATGAACAAAGGCAGACACCCGCCGCAATCGGCTTTCTTGCCAAGCGCGCGATACACTTTGCCCGGCGTAATAATCGTGTCTGGATCTGACGTGCGCATCCAGTCGATGGCCGCACGAATGTCAGCTGCCCGGATGCCGGCGCAATGACAGACAATCATGATGCCCCCGGTAAAAACACGGCGAATTTTTGGGCACTTGGCTCACCTGTCAAACCCTCTAGCGACAGGCATAGGGGACAAATTTCTGACATCACCTCGCCAATTATGGACAGCGCGTCGGTGACGCCTTGGCGCACAGTCTCGACTTGGGTTTCATACGACATCTTTCAGCCTTAGTGGAGCCGACTCGATTTACCTTATCAAATCTATCAGGAATTTAAACCCTACATTTTCAGTCTGGATTGAGTTTGCATCACATCATCCAACATGGGATGCGGCAGACCCGCCCATTCTTTTTGGGCGTACGCATGAGGATACTGGCAGCCTTTTGGCCGGGGCAAACGCCCGCCGCAGCGCAACGGCTGCGGCTCGCATGGCTTGCCGCCATTAAACGTGCAGGTTGATTACCCGCGCTTTGACTGCCGATAGAGCAGCCAGCCCGCAACGCTGACCGCGACTGCAACGACCAGAATAATCAACGTTGCCAATGCGTTCACATCGGGGCTAACGCCCAGCCGCACCTTGGAGAAAATAACCATCGGCAGGGTAGAGGCCCCCGGCCCCGACACGAAAGATGCGATGACCAGATCATCCAGCGACAGCGTGAAGGCCAAAAGCCAGCCCGACACCAGTGCGGGCGCAATGACCGGCATGGTAATGTCAAAAAACACCCGGACCGGGCCTGCGCCCAAATCGCGCGCGGCTTCTTCCAAACTGTCATCCATGTCGCGCAACCGCGATTGCGCGATGACGGCCACATAGGCTGCGCAGAATGTGGAATGCGCAATGACGACCGTCAACAACCCACGCTCCGAAGGCCAGCCGAGTGCCAACTCCATCGACACGAACAGCAACAGAAGCGACAGGCCGATCAGCACTTCGGGCATGACAAGTGGCGCAGTAGCCATGCCGGTCAGCAGCAAACGGCCCCGGAAGGCCCCGAAGCGCGTCAGCACGAACGCAGCGAGCGTGCCGATCAAGGTGGCAAGGGTCGCCGACAAGACCCCCACTTTCAGGCTAACCCAAGCTGCGCCAAGGATTTGCGCGTCATTCAGCAACTCGCCATACCACCGGGTCGAAAAGCCGCCCCAGACCGTGGCCAATTGGCTGTCATTGAAGGAATAAATGATCAACGACAGGATAGGGATATACAGGAACGCGAACCCCAGAAAACTTGCCGCAGGCAGGAACCAAGCCCCTCTGGTCATTGCGCGCCCTCCTGCCGGCTTTGGACCGATTGCAGCCACATGATGGGCACAACGACCAGAAATAGCATGACGATCGCCACGGCAGAGGCCACCGGCCAATCGCGCGCCGAGAAGAATTCGTCCCAAAGCACCCGACCAATCATCAGCGTATCGGGTCCGCCCAGCAGGGCCGGGATCACGAATTCCCCGATGGCCGGGATAAAGACCAGCATCGAGCCTGCAATGATGCCGGGCAGCGACAAGGGCAGCGTGACGGTGAAAAAGGTCACGATGGGCGATGCGCCAAGGTCGGACGCCGCTTCCAGCAAAGCGCCATCCAGCTTCACCAGATTTGCGTAAAGCGGCAAGATCATGAAGGGCAGATAAGTGTAAACAATGCCCAGATAGACCGCGAAATCAGTCTGGAGCATGACAAGCGGGTCTTCGATGACGCCAGTCCATATCAGGAAATTGTTGATGATCCCATCACGGCGCAACAAGCCGATCCACGCATAGACGCGCAGCAGAAACGACGTCCAGAAGGGCAGGATCACCAGCAACAACAAAATAGAGCGGCGCGGTTCTGGCGAGCGTGCGATGAAATAGGCCAGCGGATAGCCGATCAGCAATGTCAGCAGGGTCGAGATGGCCGCGATGCGGATGGAAGAGATATAGGCATTCGCGTAAAGCGGGTCATCGGCCAAGAACGTGTAATTCCCAAAGCTGCCTGCATATTCCCAACCATCCGCGCCCTGCTCGAACAGGGGCGAATAGGGCGGGCGCGCGATCATGGCTTCGGACAAGCTGATCCTGCCCAGCACAAGGAAGGGCACAAGGAAAAACACGAACAGCCACAGCATCGGGATGGCAATGACCAGCCAACGGTCGCTTAGGCCCGCCACGCGGCCCATGAAAAAGGCCACCAGCACCGTCGCGACCAGCCCGGCCAACAAGATAGCTGCGTTCTGTGGCAACAGCACCGCGCCCGCTGCGGCCAGCAAGATCAGACATCCAAAGGTTACTTTCAGCGGCAATGGCAGGGCGAAACGTCCAGCCGCGCCGGGGCTTCCGAGAGCGCCCACGCTCATCGTGTCAGCACCCGAACAACGGGCGGCGGGAAAGTGATAGAGATTTCTTCATCCCACGTGATCGGGTCTTCATCGCGCAACCGGTTCGATTGCGTGGCCGAAATGATGCGCCCATTGCCAAGCTTGAGGCGGTAGCTGCTCATATGGCCACCATAGCCCATGTCACGCACCATGGCGCGCATCGTGTTCACAACGCCCGTCGCCGGGGCTGTGCGGCTGAGCGCAAAACGTTCCGGGCGTATGGCCAGCGTCACCGCTTGGCCCAGCGTCGTGCCTTCTGGCACCGTGGCAGAGACCGGGCCAAGATCGGCCGCCTCTATCACGGCCTGCGTGCCATCAAGCGTGATAACTTTCCCGTCGAACAGGTTCACGGAGCCGATAAAATCGGCCACGAAACGGCTGTTGGGGGTTTCATAAATCTCGCGCGGCTCCCCGATCTGGCGAATTTCGCCTTCGGTCATCACGCCAATGCGGCTGGCCAGCGTCATTGCTTCTTCTTGGTCATGGGTCACGACAATAAAGGTCACGCCCAGAGTTTCCTGAATGCGGATCAATTCGAACTGGGTTTCCTCGCGGAGCTTCTTGTCCAGCGCGCCCAAGGGTTCATCCAGCAACAGAACCTTGGGCTGCTTGATAAGCGCCCGCGCCAAGGCCACCCGCTGACGCTGTCCGCCCGACAGCTGATGCGGCTTGCGCTTGCCGAACGTGTCAAGCTTGACCAGTTTCAGCATTTCGGCCACGCGGTCCATGGCCTCTGATTTGGATTTGCCTTCGCGCAGCAGGCCATAAGCCACGTTCTTTTCCACGCTCATATGCGGGAACAGCGCGTAGGACTGGAACATCATATTCGTGGGCCGACGGTCGGCGGGGACATTGGCCATGTCCTTGCCATCAATCAGGATTTTACCTTCGGTTGGGGTTTCGAAACCGGCCAACATGCGCAGTAGTGTGGTTTTGCCACAACCGGACCCACCCAACAAACAGAACACTTCGCCGCGATAGATATCGAGCGTCACATCATTAACGGCAGTGAAAGTGCCAAAGCGCTTTGTCACGCCCTGAACCGAAATGAACGGCGTTGCAGCCGGGTTGGTCCACGGGCGCAGGTCTGTGGCCACAGCGGGATTGGCTTGGCTGGACATGGCATGCCTTTCACGAAGTCCCCGCCCGGAAACCGGGCGGGGCGAGCTGTGATTATTGACCGGTGCGAACGCTGGTCCAAAGCCGGGTCATCGTCCGGTCAGTGCGCGAATCTGCGGTCACCGAAGTGAAGAGCTTTGCCATCACGTCTTCGGTTGGGAAGATTGCAGGGTCAGAGGTGATTTCCGCGTCTACCAGCGACCAAGATGGGCGGTTGGCGTTGGCATACCAGACATAATTGGTAATCTCGGCAATGACATCGGGTTCCATCAAGTAGTTGATGAAGCGATGTGCATTTTCCACATTCGGGGCATCTGCCGGGATGATCAGCATGTCAAACCAGACCTGCGCCCCCTCTTGCGGGATAGCATACCAGACATTCACACCCTGCCCGGCTTCTTCGGCGCGAGCAGCGGCTTGGAACACATCACCCGAGAAACCTACGGCGACGCAGGTCTCTCCATTTGCGAGATCAGAGATATATTGCGACGAATGGAAGTAGCGCACATGCTCGCGCACCGACCCAAGCAGCTCTGCTGCCGCTTCCAGATCAGCGGTTTCGCGTGATTCCGGGTTCAAGCCCAGATAGGCCAGAGCGGGTGGCAGCATTTCATCGGCCGAGTCGAGGAAGCTGATACCGCAATCCGCCACCTTCGCCGCAGTTTCGGGGTCAAAAACCAGATCCCAGCTATTGACCTCGTAATCTTCGCCCAGCCGCTCGGCAATCGCATCGATATTGTAGCCGATGCCCGTCGTGCCCCACATGTAAATGGTGGAATGCTCGTTATTCGGGTCGAACCGGGCCGAGCGCTCCATCAGCGCCGGGTCCATGTTGGAGATGTTCGGCAGCATGTCCTTGTTCAACGGCTGGTGCACGCCGGCGGCAATCTGACGCGCCATAAAATTACCCGTAGGCACCACGATATCGAAACCGGTCGATCCTGCGAGCAAACGCGCTTCCAGCGTTTCGTTGCTGTCATAGACATCGACCGTCACGTCGATGCCGGTTTCTGCTTCGAACCGTTCGATAGCCGCATCGGTGATGTAATCAGACCAGATGAACAGGCGCAACTCGCCTTCTGCCATCGCTGGGGCTGCGGAAATCAGTGCTGCGGCAGATACCGCATATTTCAGTGTGTTCATGCAGATAACTCCCTGTTTTGTTGGAGCCCCCTTGAGGGCGTGCTACGGGTCTGCGCCCGTTGTCACAGCGCAAGAATGGCGCGCAGTTACGAAAAGGTCTAGTGGCAATGCTCGAACCAGCGACGCTATGCTGCGAATTTCGGCTTTCAAACAGGCAGGGTTTACGCTGCACATTTAAACAGGCTTTACATCAACCCGATGGTGGCTGTTCTGCGCACCGGACGTCCGCAAGACACCTTTTACGGGGGCGATATCGGCATAGTCGCGCCCGTAGGCAACAGAGACATGGTCGGCCTTTACAAAACAGGCATTGGTGGGATCAACCTCGACCCAACCCGCTTCGGTGCCGCACCACGCCATAACCCATGCATGCATTGCATCCGCCCCTTCCAGCCTCTGTTGGCCGGGTGGTGGAATGGTGCGCAAAAAGCCGGAAACATACCCAGCCGGGATGCCAAGCGCCCTCAGAGCGGCAATCATTACATGCGTGAAATCTTGGCATACACCATGCCGCTTGGCGAAAGCTTCACCGGTTGGCGTGTCTACATCGGTTGCGCCGGGATCGAACCGCATCTCGGCATGGATCGCCTGCGCCACGGCTTCGACTGACTGTCGCACAGTCTGATGGGGATCATGAAGGCCCGCTGCGAACGCGGCAATTTCAGGTTCGTTGCCGACACGCTTGGACACGCCTAGAAAATGATGGGGCGAAAAGCTGTCCAGACTGCGAACGGCGGCCAGTTCTTGAGCAAGTGCAACACGATCAGGTGACAGGTCTAGGCTTTCTACGGGCGCTAGCCTCTCTGCGCGCGCATGCAACTTGAACTCGATCCGGTCTATCGGTTCGTGAAAGCTGAGTATGCTCATGGCATTTCCGAAAAAATCCGTCGTGTCACGGCGCTCTGTTGGAACGGGATCAACCGACAACAAGCTGGCCGCAATCCGTTGGCGTCCCGGCAGGTTCGACGGCAAAAGACGCACCACTGTTCGGCCACGATCGGACGCAGCGCCATACTGATAGCCAATCGACAGGCGTATGTCATATTGCATGGCGCGCCCTCAAGCCAAGTAAGCCGCGAAAAGCTTTGTCGAAACATCCGCCAAAGCAGCGCGCAGCTCTCCATAACATTCGGGCGTGATATCTGCCGGATGGGCAACCACCAACTGGGTTTCCAGCTTTAACAGCGCGCCGAGCACATCTGACACGCGACCCGAGACTTGGGCACGCGGCAGGTCCTTGGCAATGCGCCGCATGGCCGTGACCTGAAACAGAATTGCGCGGGGGTTACTTGCATCCAGCGCCAAAAGGTCATTCACGGTTTCCCAAGTTGGGTCAATCCGGTAGCGGCGCTGATGCGTAACCCGGCTGTCGCCGTATTCCAGCGCCATATCCAGCAGCCCCAATCCCGGTCCGTCGCCAACCATGCTGGCAGTCAGCACAGCAGCGGCGGCATCGGCACGTTCCAGCGCGCGACCAAATGTCAGGAAACGCCAGCCAGAGGTGCGATGCATATTCTCATGCACAAGCCCGTTGAAACCGGTGATCTTGCGCAACAAAATCCCCAATTGACGCGCGCAGGCATCGCCCGGTTGGATGTTATCGGACATCGCGGCGAGGTTATTCATGAGGTCTGCCAGCGCCGCCCAGCCATCGACAGAGAACCGGTCGCGCACACGCCCAGCACAGAGCCGTGCCGCCCCTAAAATAGGGTCCAGTGTTTTGTGCGCCGGCTGGGCAACATCGATGAATAATGCGCCCAACAGGTTCGCAATCTGGATCAGGCTGGTATCGTCAGGATCGCCGGTTTCGGCCAATCTTAGATGGTATCCGCGCAGCAAGCGAATAGCTCCCTCCGCCCGTTCGACATACCGGCCCAGCCAAAACAGGTTATCGGCAGCACGACTTGGCAAAGCGCCGGTATCCTCTCGGCGGAAGCGTTCGTGATCGAACAAGCTTTCTGTGGCCGCAGGGCGGTCGCTCATGATCCAGACATCGGCGACGGACCCGCCTTGCTGCATCGACAGCGCACCAGCGTCTTCCGTGCGACCAACACGGGCATAACCGCCCGGCAAGAAAACCCAGCCCTGTGGGGTGCGCGCAGCGAAGACGCGCACGCTCATTGGCCGGGGCAACAACCGATTTTCCACCCAAGCGGGCGTTGTTGAAAGGGTCACGGCCTCTTGCCCGACCAGATTGGCGGCATGAAGATCTATCCAGTTGACCAGGCTCTCTCCGCTCAATCCCTGCGCCGACGCTGCCACACCCTCCGAATGGCCGATATCGAAAGGCAATGCGCGGCTGAGCGCTTCGCCGATAAACATCTTATCCGCGTTTTCCGTGACAAATTTCCGCTCGCGAGGCTGGCCGCACCACCATGTCGCGATATTCGGCATTTGAAGCTTTTCGCCCATAAGGCTGCGGGAAATTTTCGGCAAAAAGGCCAATAAAGCCCGGGTTTCAAGGACCCCAGACCCAAGCGCATTAACAATGTTGACGTTGCCCTGACGAACCGCATCGACCAGCCCCGGTGTTCCGATCTGCGAGGCTTCGTCCAGTTCCAACGGGTCAGCATAGCCCGTATCCAACCGCCGCCAAAGGACGCCCACATGCTGCGGGCCAGAAACTGTGCGCACCTGAACCGTGCCATTCTCCACGATCAAATCCTCGCCCTCCAGAAGCGGCAGGCCAAGGTAGCGGGCGATATAAGTGTGCTCGAAATAAGTATCGTTGCCCGGGCCGGGCGACAAGATCGCGGCGCGCCCGCCGGACCGGTTCAGATCATCGAGTGCTGTCCGAAAGGCGCGGAAAAAGCCAGCCAAGCGCTGCACATTCGCGCGCGGTGCCGGTTCGGGGAAAATCCGGGCGGTGGCCATGCGGTTTTCAAGAGCGAACCCCGCACCGGAAGGTGATTGTGTCCTGTCGCCCAAGACCAACCATGACCCGTCTGGGCTACGCCCGATTTCAAAGGCAATTAGGTGCAGGAAATGTCCAGAGGCCGGCTTTATCCCGACCAAAGCTCGATGCCATTCGGGGTTTTGCGCAATCAGTGCCGCAGGCAGATGGCCTTCGCGCACAAGTCGTGCCTCGCCATAAAGATCGGCCATCACGCGTTCCAGCAGTTCTGCGCGTTGTGTCAGCCCGGCGCAAATTCCCTGCCATTCCTGTTCATTCAGGATAACGGGAATATGGCTTAGTGGCCATTCGCGTTCTTGCAGAGGGTCGGCGCTATACTGGCGAAAGAAAACGCCTGCATCGCGCAAGTAGCTGTCACCGCGCGCAAAACGTTCGGACACTTGTTCAGGCGACAGCTTGGCAAGCTGCCCCATGAACGCGGTCCAAGCCGGACGCATCGTTCCGTTGGTGTCGAACAATTCGTCCGCCACACCTTTGCGTAACTTGTAATCCGCTAGAAGTGGCGTTTCTTGGTTCGGCTTGACCTGCCCGTTCATGCAAGACCAGCGGGGCGCCGCAGATCAAGCGTCAGCGGAAATTCAGGATGCGGTGTCTCACGTATGGGCAAATAGCCCCCCGAGGTATGGCCATGTGGCTCGAACCGCGCCAAACGGCGCGCTTCTGCCTCGTTGCCGTTGATGGGGAAGGTTTCGTAGTTGCGCCCGCCCGGATGGGCCACATGGTAGACACAGCCGCCGATCGGACGCCCGTTCCATGTGTCGTAGATATCAAAGGTCAGCGGTGCGTTCACGGGCAAGACCGGATGTAGCGCCTCTGCGGGTTGCCATGCCTTGAACCGCACCGCGCCAACGCTTTCACCAGCCGTGCCACTAGCAGCCATGGGCACCGGGCGCTGGTTGCACATCACGCGGTAACGGTCGGTCGCCGCCCCTGTCAGTTTGACTTGCAAGCGCTCGACCGAACTGTCGGTATAGCGCACTGTGCCGCCAATCGCGCCGGTTTCGCCCAGCACATGCCAAGGTTCCAGCGCTTGGCGCAGTTCCAGCTTCACGCCCTCGACCGTCACTTCGCCACAGAAGGGGAATCGGAACTCGGCCTGCGCTTCATACCAAACCGGGTCCAGATCGAAGCCATGGTCACGCAGGTCTCGCAGTAGGGTCAGGAAATCTTCCCACAAGAAGTGCGGCAGCATGAAGCGGTCATGCAGCACTGTGCCCCAACGCACGGGTCGTCCCTCGATAGGGCTGTTCCAAGCACGGGCGATGATTGCTCGGATCAAAAGCTGTTGGGCGAGGTTCATGCGCGGATGTGGAGGCATCTCAAAACCGCGGAATTCGACCAAGCCCAGACGCCCGGTCGGGCCATCGGGCGAGTAAAGCTTGTCGATGCAAATCTCTGCGCGGTGGGTGTTGCCGGTCACGTCGGTCATCATGTTGCGCAACAGACGGTCCACCAACCATGGCGGCGGGGCAAGCCCCTCGCCCGGCTTTGGAAACTGGGCAAGGGCAATCTCCAGCTCATAGAGCGTGTCGTGCCGCGCTTCGTCAATGCGTGGGGCCTGACTGGTCGGGCCGATGAACAGGCCCGAAAACAGATAGCTGAGCGACGGGTGCCGCTGCCACATCAGGATAAGCGATTTCAGAACATCTGGACGGCGCAAGAATGGGCTGTCATTGGGCGTCGCACCCCCGACAACAACGTGATTGCCGCCACCAGTGCCAGTGTGGCGCCCGTCGATCATGAATTTGTCGGCCCCAAGGCGACATTGGCGCGCCTCTTCATAAATCGCCTCGGTCGTGGCAACGCAGTCATCCCAACTATGGGCGGGATGAATATTCACCTCTATTACCCCCGGATCGGGGGCCACGCGGATCACGTTCAAACGCGGGTCATGCGGCGGCGCGTAGCCTTCGATATGGATGGGCAGGCCCATCTCTTTCGCCGTGGCCTCAGCGGCAGCCAGCAGGTCAAGGTAATCCTCTGCATCCTCGACCGGGGGCATGAATACGCAAAGCCGCCCATCACGCGGTTCGACCGACAAGGCAGTGCGCACAACGCCTTCTATCGGGTTTATCTGCTGGCCGACCATTTCTTGGCGCGGCCGTCCCGGCTTTACTGCAGAAACGGGTTGGATATGCTCTGGTGTCGCCAAAGGCATTCCATCTTGTACGTGATAATCCGGCAAAGGCGCGCGCGGTATGGTCGGGTCAGACGGATAGGTGTAGGGAAATTGCGTGGGCGGCACATAAGGCAACGTGCCCAAGGGCAGACGGTAGCCAACCGCGCTATCGCCCGGTACAAGATAGACTTTGCCGCGCCGCAATTTCCACTTTTCAGACTGCCAGATACGGCCCGTGGCCCGCGACTGCCAGCGCTGAATTGGAAGCACATGGCCAGCGGGTTCGGTAAGCCCGCGCTCGAACACGCGGGCGATGCGGGCGCGCTCTTCCGGGTCTTTCAGCTTGGAATTCTCGGGCGTCACATTCGCGGGCAGGTTGCCTTCCCGGACAATCCATTCTGCCGGGTCTTCGTAGGCGGGCAGAACGAATTCCGACCCCACCCCAAGACGGTGAGCCATGCCGCTCAGAAATTGCGCAGCTTCTGCTGCGCTGGCGCCGGTCTGGGCGCCTTCTTCCGCGACCAACGCGGCATCGGCCCAAACTGGTTTGCTATCTTGCCGCCAATACAAAGAGAACGTCCAGCGCGGCAAGGTTTCGCCCGGATACCATTTGCCCTGCCCGTAATGCAAAAAGCCCCCCGGCGCGAACCGGTCGCGCAGCCGGCGGATCAATCTGTCAGCCAGCATGCGTTTCGTCGGGCCAACGGCAGCAGTGTTCCACTCGGCGCTCTCAAAATCGTCGATGGACACGAAAGTCGGCTCTCCGCCCATGGTCAGCCGCACATCATTCGCGGTTAAGCTGGCATCGACCTTGCGGCCCGTTTCTAGAAGTCGGGCCCAAGATGCATCAGAAAACGGCTTCGTAATGCGCGGATGCTCTGCCACGCGGGTAACGCGCATGTCAAAATCGAACTCGGTTTCGGCAAAACTTGCCATGCCAGAAATTGGGGCCGCGTTGCGATAATGTGGGGTTGCCGCCAACGGAATGTGGCTTTCGCCGGTCAACAGCCCCGATGTCGGGTCCAGCCCGATCCAGCCCGCGCCGGGCAAATAAACCTCGACCCAAGCATGCAGATCGGTGAAATCATGATCCGTGCCCGATGGGCCGTCCAAAGACTTCACATCAGGCTTTAGCTGGATCAGGTAACCCGACACAAACCGCGCGGCAAAACCCAGATGGCGTAGCACCTGCACAAGAAGCCAGCTGGAATCGCGGCAAGAGCCAGATTTCGTCGTCAGCGTTTCTTCGGGCGTTTGCACCCCCGGCTCCATCCGGATCGTATATCCGATCTCTTGCGAAACGCGGGCGTTCAGCCCGACGAGGAAATCTACCGTGCGGGTCTGATCAAACGCGATCGAGCCGATAAATTTCGCAAGCTTTGGCCCTTCAGCTTCGGGGGTGCGGTAGATCACAAGATCTTGGCGCAGGTCTTCGGGATAGTCGAAGGGCCAATGCTCTGCGCTGTCCTCTACGAAAAAGTCAAACGGGTTGTAGACGGTCATATCTGCAACCAGATCGACCTCTATTTTGAATTCACGCACGGGTTCGGGGAACACGAAACGCGCCATCCAATTGCCGTAAGGGTCTTTCTGATGGTTCACGAAGTGACCACCCGGCGACACTTTCAGACTATGTGAAATTACCCTGGTCCGGCTGTGAGGGGCTGGGCGAAGCCGCACGATTTGCGGCGATAGCGTCACCGGCCTGTCGTAGCTATATTGCGTCAGATGATACAGGCTGGCATTGATCGACATCTTGTTGGGATACCTGAAAAAAGTTCGGTGTGTTCCTGAAAGCTTGTCACAGCGGACTGCACGAGGCAAGGCGCGAGGGCTCAAGCATGCGGCGCAAGCCGCTCCCAGATCAGGGAATGCGGGATAACGGCCAAAATCTGTGCTTGTCGGGATCACCAGCCTTACGCGATTCTTGGGTTCGTCTGCCATGCAAGGCTAGATCACTCCAAGCACAGACCTTTACGCCGGGCTTTTGGTGTCCCGAAGCAAATACTCCATCATGCCACTGCTGCGTTCAGATGACCCACAAGCCTTATGCCGGGTTCTGGAACAACCCATCATGGCGCGTGTTCAACCAAGACCAGAGCCGATAATCTTCTAGATTTTCCACTTCAATTCGGCGGCGCAGCGCAATCGGAATTAAAGCGGCATAGTCTTCACCAGCACTGGACATGTTTTTCTTTGGAAAAGCCATTGGCTTTTTTAAGCCCAGATCGTCAAAACTCGTCAGGGCCGTGTTCGCAAACGCATCAAAGCGGTTCAATGTGCCGACAAGGTGAAACTCTTTCGCAATGGTCATCACCGCATCATAAAATTTTCCGTTTTGAGCGAAATACTTGCATTGAAGGTTGGTGAGGTTCTGATCCAAAATAAAGCGCTCGTAAAAAACCTGAAAACCGAGACCCCATTTATCAAGCTTGCAAATTTCATCTCGAAAAATTTCGTCATCTCGAAACGCCATCTCGAAATGAGAGACAATGCGCTGGAAGGGCTCTCGCAGCATAGACAGATGAACACTGCGCTTTTGCAAGCCCAAGGCCTTAAAATCGCCAAACGTGACATGGCCACATAAAAAATCAAGTGACCTAATGTCTGCTGCCTTCACAAATGACAGCCCGTCCGCACCGAACATCCGCGATACGGATGGATTGGCATCCACCACAGCATGATTGAACGTGCTGCCTGCGGTTTTGGGAATATGATGAAAAACCAGCATTTTTCTTACGGTTGCTCGAGTCGATCTACTTGTAACACGGCATGATTTACAAAGGGTTAACTTAGTCCCCTTTTTACACCTTTACAAAAACCGCCAAGCTTAGTCGCGGCAAGCTTGATCGCCCGTCAAATTTCAATATCGTTATCAAGAGGTTCCAGTCGGCGGATCGCGCTTTTTTCGGCTCTGGCGCCTGCAAAACGCAAAACCAAAGCCGCAAGCTTTTGGGCCGTTCCGACTGCCAAACGCGGCGCATAGCCAAGCATACGCGCGGACAGATAGCCTGCGTTGAACGCATCGCCCGCGCCAGTCGTGTCGCGAATGTCGCTGGCGGGCGGGGTGTCCAGCACATGCCGTGCGCCCTTGATTGACACATGCACGGCCCCAGCACCGTCTTTGACAAGGATTTCCGAGGCGCCAAAGGGCACAAGCCGCGTCAGGGTCATATCCGGCGTCGCGTCGCCCCAAACGCTTTTCTCATCATCAAAGCTGGGCAACATAATATCAGCGATAGTGAAGAAATCGGGCAAGACGGCGCGGATTTCTTCCATGCCGGACCATAGCGCTGGACGGATATTCGGATCAAAGGAAATCCTAGCGCCTTGCACTTTCGCTTCGCAGAGAGCTTCGCGCAAGACGGCGCGGTCGGAGGCAGGCAAAATAGCCACGGTTATGCCCGAGAGGTGGATCAGATCGGCGTGGGCCAGATCGCGCGCCAGTCGGGCGGGGTCTTCGGCCAGCATGCGGGCGGCGGACTGGCTGCGCCAATAGTGGAACGACCTCTCCACCCCGTTTAGAGCGATCAGGTAAAGGCCCATATTCCGGTCAGGTGCGCGCGATACAGCCTCTGCCGACAATCCGTCATCGGCCATTTCGGTCACAAAGGCATCTGACAGGCTATCTTGACCCACGCGCGTGACGAACCCGACCTCGGCGCGGTTGCCCAAAAGCTGCGCCATGTGCCAAGCGGTGTTGAACGTGTCACCGGCAAAGCCGCGCTGGTAGAGCGTGTCGCCCAAGGGGGCCATTTCAACCATCGCTTCGCCAAGGCACAGGAGCTTTGGGCGTTTCATGCCGTGCCCTCTGCATAGATTGCGCCGGTCAGCCAAGCAGGCCAATCACGCTCGAAAAAGGTTTTGGCATCCTCGTCGAAGCTGCGATTGGGCCGGGTGGACAGCGTCATCTGCCCATTCTGAAGGCGCAGACAGATTTGCACATGCCGGTCTGCATCGCGCTCTTGCCGGAAGCGAAAGGCGTCCAGCGTGCCGATACGCGTGTGCGGCACCGCTGCCCCGTGCGGATCGCAGATCGCGCGCGCACCGCGACTGCCGCCGCCTTGGGCTATGTAATGGTCCAGCACGGTCAAGATCGCCTCTGACGCCAGCGCCATGTGCCGCCATTGCAGCGCACGCGCCACCTGATTGGGGCGCGGCAAAGCCAGCCCATGTGCCGCGATAGAGGCGTTGAGCGCGCGGGCCTCTGCCAAAGCAATCGCTACATCTTTGGCAGTGCAAAACGGGCCTGTATGGTCGCTCATGCGTGCCTGAACCTCGGCCTCCAGGGCCGCAATGGTATGGGGGCTACCGGGCTGGAACAGCGCGTCATAGCGCGCCAAAGCCGCGCCAACTTCTACCGTGCAGTCGGTGGCTGGCGCAGGTGCCGCATGCTTGGCCAGATGTTCCGCCGCGCGGGTGCCGAACACTTGTCCCGCGTTCAGCGCTGACCCGCCGGGGCGGGTTACACCATGGGTGCCCGCCGCCTCGCCCACGGCATAAATGCCCGAAACAGAGGATTGCCCCCAGATATCCACGGCAATGCCGCCATTCATATGCTGGTGATTAACAGCAAATTCCAACGGCTCTTGAGCGATGTCGATCTTGTAACGCCTGTAAAGTTCGATCGCGAGCGGGTTCATATGGCGCAAACGGTCAATGGGCAGCTTTTGACTGGCCCCGGCGGTGCCCAGATAGGTCGCAACATCGTCATCCAACCGCGCCAAGCTGAACGGCGCGTCGCCCGGCACCGGCAGCGGGTTACGGTTGAAATCCATGAACACCCGCCGCCCGGCGGCGCATTCGCGCACGATGGCCAAATCCACAAGGCTCGAGCCAAAATCCAGCATCCGCGTGGCGTGGAAGGGCCATTGATAACCCTTGCGGAAGATGTTCGAGGCCAATTCCTGCGTGGTTCGGTAATACTCGGCCAGAAAGTGATACTCGCGCCCGTCAGGATCGACCGAGTAGATATGCGGCATGGCCTGCACATAGGTGCCTGACAGGTTCCATGGAAATCCCTCGCGCCGCGTGCCGATGCCGAATTGGTTCTCGGTCAGATTCACCAGGTCCAGACCGGCGTCCAGCGCCAGCCCAAGCGACCCGAAACAGCCATTGGGAAACACGCTGTCGCGGTATAGCTCGCCGGGGCCACCCGCTGCCAGAACCAGTGCCGGGGCGCGAAAGAAGATCAGGCCATAGGGGTTGTCGTCGCTCTGGTCGCGGGCGCGCGTAGCAAGCACGCCCAGAACGACCCCTGCCCCATCCCGCAAAATTTCAACCGCCGTGGTCTGGTTGAAGAACGCTATGCCAAGGCGCAGCGCTTCTTCGGCCAGCACCTTGACCATCAGGCGCGAGGTGCGCGGCCCGCAACTTGTGGCCCGGCCCACCTCGTCATGGTCGGTCTGGTAGCGCAATGTGCCGCCAAGGCTGTCTTGCGGCAAGGGCAGGCCCAGATATTGCAGGCTGGCCATGGCGCGGGTAGACCCGACTGCTTCAATATAGGCCGTGTCTTCATCCATTGCGCCGCCTGCGCGGATGGACTGGGCCATGTCCTTGTAATTATCGCCCCGGTCGGCGGAATTGGCGGTGTGCAAGGTCTGCTTGTCCGACCCCGAACAGGCAGAGGTGCCACCCCAAGCCGATTGCGACAGGATCACGGTTTCGACCCCGCGCCGCTTTGCTTCGACCGCCGCGCGCAGGCCCGCGGCACCGCTGCCGATGACTGCCGCTTGCGCCGTGACCACCGGGATTTTGACGCGCCCCAGATCAAGCCATCCGCTTGGCTTTGGCGCCGGACAAAGCCGGGGCATGGGCACATCGGTCAGCGCATCAAGAATATCTTGCGGGATCTGGGTCAGCATGGCGAACACTCCGAGTGGGTCATGCGGTGGAACTTTCGGTCGAGGCGCGCAACGCCAGCGAGACAGGGCTAAGCCATTCAGGCGGGGGTGCTTTCCCTTCTGCGATCCAGCTCAAAATCAGCGCGGCGATCTGCTCGCCAAAGCCTGCAATGTCGCAGCGGACAGAAGACAAGGGCGGCCACGCATCGGCACATTCTTCGATATCATCAAACCCCATGACCCGCAGGCCATCGGCGCCCACCGCAACCCCATGTTGCTGGCACCCCGCCAACAGGCCCAGCGCAACGAGATCGTTGAAGCACACAACAGCCTCCAAATCTGGATGCTCTTGGCGCAATCGCGCGGCCAAGTCGCGCCCGAAGCGCCGCGTCGCGCGCCCGGTGAGAACAAGCTCCGGCAGGCCCGCTTTGCGCAGCACATCGCGGTAGCCCTGCATGCGCAACAGCGTCACCGGTCGGTCGGCCAACCCACCAACAAAGGCAATTCGGCGCGCGCCTGATTGCACCAGATGCTCTGTCGCCAGAATGCTGCCGGCAAGGTAGTCGGGGGCCGCGTAGGGAAAGGCAGTGTCTTGTCCCTCTAGCTGGCGCAAGACCTGAAGCGTGGGAATGCCCGCGCGGCGGATCGCGTCCAGACCGCCCGCGCCCATGCCATAGGCCGGGGCCACGATCATTGCCGTGACGCCATGTTCGATCATGGCCGTAATGACCTGCGCCTGCACGTTCAGATCCTCGTCGGTATTGGCCACAACGACCGCGTAGCCTTGCGCCGAGAGCGCCATTTGTAAGGACGTGGCGAATTCGGCAAAGAACGGGTTGCGCAGATCGTTGATGACCAACCCCACCAGCCCGGTGGTCGCACTGCGCAAAGTTGCCGCTGCGCGGTTATAGACATAGCCCAAAGCTACCATCGATTCGCGCACTTGCGCGCGGGTCTCTGCCTTTACCAGCGGGCTGTTTTGCAACACCAGGCTGACAGTCGACTTCGACACACCTGAATGACGCGCAACATCGATGATTGTGGGGCGGCGGTCCATCGGGCCTAGACCTCAAAATCGACCACAAGGATACCCTCAATCCCACCCACGGCACCTGCCACAAGTTTCGCGCCCGCCGCCTTGTGGTCGGGGTGGTCCTGATAAGCTTGCAACGCTTCCCAGCTTTCGAAATCAACGGTAAAGCCGTGCATGTAGCCGCGCTCTATCTGCTCTGGGCTTTGGCTTTTGCCGCTGCGAATGTCGATCACGCCGGGGATATGGACCTTGATGGCTGCGATCTCGTCGAAGATGGCGAAGATGGTCGTGTCGCTGACTTCGGGGCGAAAGCGGATCAGGACGATGTGGCGGATCATGCAGGCACCTTCATGCTATGGTCTTGGCGGATCAGGTCGGCGGCTTTTTCGCCGATCATGATGGCCGCCGCGTTCGTGTTGGACGAAATGACATTTGGCATGATCGAATTGTCGACCACACGCAGCCCCTCTATGCCGTTGAAGCGCAAACGAATATCGAGCACTGCCTGCGCATCTGCGCCCATGCGGCAGGTGCCCGCGCAATGGTGCGAGGTTTTGGAATGTTGCGAGATGAAGTTGACATAGTCTTCATCCGTTTTCACATCCGGCCCCGGCAGGCGCTCTGCCAGCACGTATTTGCGCAGCGGCCCCTGCGCCATGATCTCTTGGGTCAGCTTCAGCCCACGGATGGACATCTCGCGGTCCTGCGGGTCTGCCAAATAGTTTGGGTCGATCAAGGGGGCCTTCGCCGGGTCGGCCGATTGCAGCCGCACGCTGCCGCGCGAACGCGGGCGCAGGTAGCAAGAATTGAGCGTCACGCCCCCGTTGGGCATGGCCGCGACCCCGTGTTCAATGCCCGTGCCAAGGCCCAGATGGAACTGAATGTCGGGGCTGCGTGCGTCGGGGTTGGCGTACCAAAAGCCGCCCGTTTCAAACAAGGACGACGCAACCGGACCCTTGCGGGTGAAGATATATTGCAGCCCCGCAATGGCCGCCCACCACGGTTTGGCGTAGCGGTCATAGCTGTAAGGGCCGGACAATTCGCTGATGCAATACAGGTCCAAATGGTCTTGCAGGTTTGCACCCACTTCCGGCTGGTCATAGACGGGCTGAATGCCAAGGGCTGCCAACTCATCCGCTGGCCCGATACCCGACAATTGCAACAGGCGCGGCGAGCCTATGGCACCCGACGACAAGATCACCTCGGCCCGCGCGGTGATGCGGGTGCCGTCCATCATCTCGACCCCGGTGGCGCGGCCCTGTTCCACCGTGATGCGGCGCACCTGCGCCCCGGTGCGCACATTCAGGTTCTGGCGGTGCTCGTTGGGTGCGATATAGGCCATCGCGGCAGACGAGCGGCGCGCATTGCGCTGGGTCAGTTGGTAGTAGCAGACGCCATCCTGTTTTACGCCGTTAACGTCGGGATTGCGCGGAATCCCAAGC
>CAYNWX010000127.1:0-2292 GCA_964401005.1 uncultured Natronohydrobacter sp. | reverse complement strand
GACGCTTCGGCAGGGGCAATCACGTAATAAGCGGGCAGCGCATATTTTGCATGCGGCAGGCTGATCTCGACAATCTTGGCACCCGCATCGCGCACCGTTTTGGTCATTGGCCCGGCTTGGTCGAGCGAGGACGCAAACGCCACGATCCCCCAGCGCGAACAGCGCCCATAGGTCGGCTTGATGCCCACAGTGCCGGTAAACGCGGCGGGCTGGCGGATGGATCCGCCCGTATCGGTGCCGGTCGCGGCCAGACACAGATCGGCCGCCACGGCTGCGGCAGAGCCGCCAGACGACCCGCCCGGTGTCAGCTCGCGCGCATCGACCTTCCATGGGTTGACGGCATTGCCGTAAACGCTCGATTCATTGCTGGACCCCATGGCGAATTCATCCATGTTCAGCTTGCCCAGCATGACCGCGCCCGCATCGCGCAGCTTCGCGCTAACGGTAGATTCGTATTCTGGCTTGAAGCCCTGCAAAATACGGCTGGCTGCTTGGCTTGGCACGCCCTCGGTACAGAACAGGTCTTTGATTCCAATGGGCAAACCGCACATCGCGGGCGCCTCGCCCTCTGCCAACCGGGCATCGGCGGCCTTCGCACGCTCCAACGCCAATTCAGGGGTTTTGTGCACAAAAGCGTTCAAGGCGCCAGCGCCCTCGATCGCGCTCAGGCAGGCTTCGGTCAGGGCAACCGATGTCACGTCACCCGCGCGCAGCAGATCGCGGGCCTCGGCCAAGGTCAGTTTGTTCAGATCGCTCATTCCACCACCTTCGGTACCGCGAAAAAGCCCTCGCGCGCATCGGGCGCGTTCGACAAGATACGCGCTTGCATATCGCCATCCGTAACCCCGTCCACGCGCCGCTTCAGGCGCATCGGCGTAACCGAAGTCATCGGCTCCACGCCCTCGATATCGACCTCGTTCAATTCTTCCATGAAGGTCAGAATATTGCTGAGGGATTGCGCCAGTTCAGGCAAGTCAGCTTCGTCCACGGCAATGCGCGACAGCTTGGCCACCTTGCGCGCGGTTTCCAGATTAATCTCGGACATACGCCCTCCACCGGATTTCGGGTTTGGTTGCGGGTTTATCCAGATGCCGCGCGGGGTGCAAGCGCGCCCGCGCGACGATGGCGGCAATAGACCACGATCATCCAGCCCAGCATGATCCCGTTCAGAATATGCCACATGAAATGGGTGCCAATGGGAAAGTTCGCGCAGACCGCGTCGTCAGCCATGCGAAACCCAAGCGAGGCACACAGGATTGCCGCCCCGATGAGCAACCCACGCCCTGTGGCGCTACGGATCAACCAAAGGCCATAAGCGAGGATCAGCACAGCAACGCTTGCATAAAGCGCATTCGCTCCGGGCAAGACACCGCTGAACAGTGCACGGAAGCCGAACGCATAGGGGAAAAAGCCCAAGGTCACGATGCCGGCCACAAGCGATGATGCCCCCAGATAATCCCGCGTCGCCGCGAAAATGTAGACAAGGATGAACAGAAGGATCGGCAAGACATCTGCCAACCCCGCCCAGCCCGTCGCATGGGTGTGCCACAGAAACGACCCGGCGCCGATAGCCGCAAGGATCACGGCCAGCAACCGCGCCAGGGCCAGCCCGCGCGTGCTGGGCCAGACATAAAGCGCGGCTAACACGAATGCAGCATTCGTGACGGCATTGACAGGTTCGGACCAGTAAGAAAAATCCGTTCGTTCACAATAGGCTATGACCTGTTCAAACATCGACCCGCCTCAGCGCAACTTTTCAAAAAACGACATGAGCAATGATCGAGCAGTGTCTGCATCCAACCCGTCATAAACCTCTGGCGCATGGTGACATTGCGGGTGCGAAAACACCCGCGCGCCATGAAGCACCCCTCCCGATTTCGGGTCATCCGCCCCGAAATACAGGCGCCCGATCCGCGCATGGGCAATCGCTTGGGCGCACATCGCACAAGGCTCCAGCGTGGCATACAGATCGCAGCCCGTCAGCCGCTCTTGTCCAAGACGGGCGCAAGCCGCGCGAATGGCCAAAATCTCGGCATGGGCGGTCGGGTCGTTTCGCTCCCGTGTTCGATTGCCCTCTGCGGCAAGAACTGTCCCAGAAGCATCAACAATCACCGCCCCCACGGGCACTTCGCCCCGCGCGGCAGCCTTGCGCGCTTCCTCCAGCGCCAATGGCATATGGCTGCGAAATTGGCTCATCGCTCTCCATTTGCCCTCAACGCGGGAAAAAACAAGCCTCTTCATCCTTGCACAAATATCCCGAGGGAGTCGCGGCCCAGCCGCGACGGGGGCAAA
>CAYNWX010000126.1:0-54117 GCA_964401005.1 uncultured Natronohydrobacter sp. | reverse complement strand
AAGTCCGACATCGACGGCGACATCCTGCAAGACGCCGTCGAAAGCGTGCAGGATGAGATCGCAACCTTGCGAACCAAGCTGCAAGGCCCGCAGGGCAATATGTTCACGGCGCTTGTTTCTGACCTCGACCTGCTAGAGCAACGCATCGCCCGCCACCCCGACCGCCCCTTGCGCCTGCATGACGTGTTCATCCGCGTCCAAGGCCATATCGCGCGCAACCTACATAGTGGCGAGTTGCCCGATGATGATTGCGTGCGCGACCTCTCCTCGGTTCTCGGCAATGCCGCGCTGGACATGTGCAATGCCTGCGACAAGACAAAATCGGTTGTTCAGAAGCGCATGGCTGTTCGGTTTGACGAAGCTGACGAACAGAGCCGCGATGATCTGAAATTGATAGCCGAGGGTGCGGCCCGGATTTCCGATGCGGACCTTGCAAGTGAATTCATCGAGGATGCAGAGGTCATTGCGGACGAAGCAATCCCGCTTTCGGAAAAGACGTCCACGCTCTATCGCTTGCAAACACGGCTTGCCCGGATCGTCTTTCATGACGGTGGAAACTTAGTGAAAGCGCTGGTTTTGCTTGGCGGCATTGGAGGTGGTGTCGCAACGGTCTCGTGGGTCACGATGACGATTTTACGATTCCTGTTCGCCTAACCCCCTTCATCTTGCCCCAAATACTCACCCTCCCGCCGCTCCACCACATCGCGACCGCCCCGCATATCTGGACACCCCCCGCAACCTGCGCTACCCCAAGCCCATGCAACCCGACCAGATCGCCATACGCGGGCAACTCACCCCGAACCGACCGCTCGACAGTCTGACATGGCTGCGCGTGGGTGGGCCTGCGGATTGGATGTTTCAGCCTGCGGATGAAGATGATCTGGCCGATTTCCTGCGCCAGCTTGACCCAAGCATCCCCATCTTCCCCATGGGTGTTGGCTCCAACCTCATCGTGCGGGATGGCGGTATTCGGGCGGTGGTTATCCGGCTGGGGCGGGGCTTTAACGGGATCGAGATTGGCGAGGAGATCACCGCAGGGGCCGCCGCCCTTGATGCGCATGTCGCGCGCAAGGCCGCAGATGCGGGGCGCGATCTGACCTTTTTGCGCACCATTCCCGGCAGCATTGGCGGGGCGGTGCGTATGAACGCGGGGTGCTATGGGTCGTATGTGAAAGACCATCTGATCGACATCACCGCCATCGACCGCATGGGCGTAACCCACACCATCCCGGCAGATGCGCTCAATCTGCAATACCGCCAGTCCGACTTGCCAGAAGGCATGGTCGTCACATCCGCGCGCTTCCATGCGCCGACGGGCGATCCGGCTGCGTTGCACGCCCGGATGGAAGAGCAACTCGCCAAGCGCGACGCCACGCAACCCACCAAGGACCGCAGCGCGGGCTCGACATTCCGTAACCCGGCAGGGTTTTCATCTACGGGCCAAGCGGATGACAGCCACGAGCTGAAGGCTTGGAAGGTGATCGACGACGCGGGAATGCGCGGGGCAAAGCTTGGCGGGGCGCAAATGTCGCCCAAGCATCCGAACTTTCTGGTCAACACCGGTGGCGCATCGGCCACGGAACTAGAAGCCTTGGGCGAAGAAGTGAGAAAAAGGGTTTTCCAAAGCAGCGGCCATTCGCTACATTGGGAAATCATGCGTGTGGGCGAAGCAGGCCCGCAGGCAGACTTGCCACCGTTGCTAACAAACGGGGCAGGGGCAGAATAACGCCCTGAAAACAGGGCATAACAGGCAACGGAATTGGGCATGTCGAGCAGGGCAGCCCCCCGGATATGTGTTTTGAAAGGCGGACTCTCGGCCGAGCGCGAGGTGTCTTTGTCTTCGGGACATGAATGCGCCAAGGCGCTACGGGTGGCAGGATTCGAGGTGATCGAACTGGACGCGCGCGGCGATGTCGTGCAGCGCCTGATAGAGATTGCGCCCGATGTGGTCTTCAATGCGCTGCATGGCCGCTTTGGCGAAGATGGCTGCGTGCAGGGCATTCTGGAATGGCTGCGCATTCCTTATACACATTCTGGTGTGCTGGCCTCGGCGCTGGCGATGGACAAGGCGCGCGCCAAAGCGACCTTTGTCAGCGCGGGCCTGCCCGTGGTCGAAAGCCGCATCGCCCCCAAGGCCGAGGTGATGGCGGCGCATCTGTTGCCGCCACCCTATGTGGTCAAACCTAATAATGAAGGGTCGTCCGTGGGCGTCTATCTGGTGCAGGAGGGCGCGAATTCGCCGCCGCGCCTGTCCGACCAGATGCCCGCCGAGGTGATGGTCGAAGCCTTCGCGCCGGGGCGCGAATTGACCACGACCGTTTTGGGTGACCGGGCGCTGACTGTGACCGACATTCTGACAGATGGCTGGTATGATTATGACGCGAAATACAAGCCCGGCGGGTCGCGCCATGTTTTGCCCGCTGATCTTCCACCGCAGATTTTTGACGCTTGCATGGAATATGCCCTGCGCGCGCATCATGTGCTGGGCTGCCGGGGCGTGAGCCGCACCGATTTTCGTTGGGATGAAACGAAGGGCCTAGAGGGCCTGATCTTGCTGGAAACCAACACCCAGCCGGGGATGACACCCACATCGCTTGTGCCCGAACAGTCGGCCCATTGCGGGATTGCCTTCGCCGATCTATGCCGCCTGCTTGTCGAGGATGCCTCATGCGATCGGTAAACCAAGATATGGACCGCGCCAGCGCACCTGTCTCGGCTTTCGCCGCCGAGCAATCGTTCTGGGACCATCTGGGCGCAACGCGGGCGCAGGAATATGCGCAAGAGGATATTCTGGGGCTTTGTCCCGAAGTTGTGGCACCTGCGGTGGCCAATCCGGTGCCCTCAGCCGTTGGCAATTTGAACGCTGCGCCGTCGACTGAAACTGATAAAGCCTTGTTAGAGTTTCCCGAAAGTGCCTCTGTCCCGCCAACGCAGCTTCGGCCAGAGCTTTATGAGACAGCGGCGGCGCAATGGGGCGACCTGCGGCAGCGTCAGCCAGAGTCGCGCAGGTCTGTCTCTGCCGCGCAATCCCGGCGCGCGCGCCTATCGTATCGATTGCAGCGCATTTGGCTGACGCCTTTCTATCGTGGGCTTATCACCCGTGGCTTTCCCGCTTTTCTGGTAGTGGGTCTGGCAGCGATACTTTTGGCAAACCCGCAAAACCGTCTGCAAATCGCACATTGGGGTGAAGCACTCTATTCTACTGTCGTTGACCGTCCCGAATTCATGGTCAACGCGCTGCAAGTGTCGCCCGTCGCGCCGGAACTTGAACGCTCGATCCGGGCGCGCTTGGCAGAAGAGTTGCCGCAATCCTCGTTCCGGCTGGACCTTCCAGAGCTGCGCGCCGCGATCGAGGCATATGATTCTGTTGCAGAAGCCTCTCTGCGCTTGGGCGCGGGCGGCGAGATGATCGTTACCATCAAAGAACGCGTGCCGGTCGTGTTGTGGCATTCGGGCGTCGAGCGGCAATTGCTGGATATCGACGGCCACCGCGTGGCCATTTTGGCCCCGAATGCCCAAGTGCCCGCGCTTCCCCTGATCGCGGGCGCGGGTGCTCAGGACCATGTCCGCGAGGCCTTGGCGCTGCTTGATGCGGCGTTTCCTTTGGGGGAGCGTCTGCGTGGCCTTGTGCGTGTAGGCGAGCGGCGCTGGGACGTGGTTCTGGACCGTGACCAACGCATCCGCCTGCCCGAGCACGGTGCCATGCAAGCGTTGGAGCGCGCGCTGGCCCTTGATGACGCGCAAGACCTGCTGGCGCGCGATGTGCTGGCGGTCGATCTGCGCAACCCGTCCCGTCCTGTCCTGCATGTCAGCCCCGGCGCGCTAGAAACCCTACGCGCAATCCGGCTCAATCCATCGGAGGTTTCCCCGTGACACCCGACCCTTATGCGTCCCAACGTGCCATGCGCCAGATGCGGCGTCTTGCCATCCAGCGTGGCGTGATCGGTGTGATCGACATTGGCACTTACAAAGTGGCGGCACTTGTGTTGAAGCTGGAGCAGACCAATTCCAATCCCGTCGCCGGGGTGGGCAACATGGCCGGTCAAGCTGGATTCCGCGTGATTGGTGCCGGCACCACGCAATCTGTCGGGGTGCGCTATGGCGAAATCGCGGCCATGACCGACACTGAATGCGCCGTGCGCACTGCGCTGCAAGCCGCGCAGAAAATGGCGCGCGAGCGGGTGGATCATGTCATCGTGTGCCTGTCGGGGGGCAATCCGCGATCCTACGGTTTGGCGGGCAACGTAACGTTGGACGGCACGACAGTGGCCGAAAACGATATCGCACAAGTGATGGCAGCTTGCGACATGCCGGATATCGGGCGCGGCCGCGATGTGCTGCATGCCCAGCCCATCAATTTCGCGCTGGACCATCGGTCTGGCCTGTCGGATCCGCGCGGCCAATCGGGTCGGGTTCTGTCCTGCGACATGCATATGGTTACGGTCGACACGGCCCTTGTGCGCGACATTTGTAACTGCCTGCGCCGCTGCGATGTGGAAGTGGCGGGTATTACGTCTAGCGCCTATGCCACGGGCATGGCCGCGCTGGTGGAAGATGAACAAGAATTGGGCGCGGCCTGTATTGATCTTGGCGCGGGCGTGTCCAGCGTTTCGATTTTCATGAAGAAACACATGATCTACGCCGATTCGGTGCGCATGGGCGGGTCATTGGTCACATCCGACATCAGCCAAGGCCTGCAAGTCGATTTCGCTACAGCAGAGCGGCTGAAAACCATCCATGGGGGCGTCCATGCCACGTCGATGGATGACCGCGAGATGATTGAAATCGGGTCCAACACGGGCGACTGGGACAAGGATCGCCGCACCATCAGCCGGTCAGAATTGATCGGCATCATGCGCCCCCGGATCGAGGAAATCCTCGAACATGTCCGGGCACGCTTGGATGCGGCGGGGTTCAGCCATTTGCCCAGCCAACAGGTTGTTCTGACCGGGGGGGCCGCGCAAGTGCCGGGCCTTGACGGTCTGGCCGCGCGCATCTTCGGCCAGCAAGTGCGCTTGGGGCGCCCTGTGCGTGTGCGCGGTCTGCCGCAAGCGGCCTCTGGCCCGGCATTTTCCAGCGCCGTTGGGCTGTGTGTGCTGGCCACGCACCCGCAAGATGAATGGTGGGATTTCGACCTACCGATCCAGAGCTACCCGGCACGATCGCTGAAGCGCGCGGTGAAATGGTTCCGCGACAATTGGTAACCCCAAGGTTTGGTGAAGTTGTGGAAATACGGCATAAAAATCACAACAATTCCGCAGATATAGCAGCAGAATGTGAATTTTTTGATGACCTTCGATGGGAAGACCTGTAGAATCACTGGAAAAAGGGCAATTCCGGCGCGCAGGGTGACCTGTAAATCGGCCGGACAAAAAGAGGCGGAGTAGGCAATGGCATTGAATTTCGTGCAGGCAGAGCAGCGCAACGAATTGGCACCACGTATCACCGTGTTCGGTGTGGGTGGCGCTGGTGGGAACGCGGTCAACAACATGATCGACCAAAAGCTTGAAGGTGTCGATTTCGTGGTCGCGAATACCGACGCGCAGGCTTTGCAGCAAAACCGTGCGCCCGGTCGCATCCAGATCGGTGTCAAGATCACCGAAGGTTTGGGTGCAGGCGCGCGCCCCTCTGTCGGGTCCGCCGCTGCTGAGGAAACGATCGAAGAGATCATCGACCATTTGGCAGGCGCACATATGTGTTTCATCACCGCCGGGATGGGTGGCGGCACCGGCACCGGCGCTGCCCCGATCATTGCACAAGCCGCGCGCGAATTGGGTGTGCTGACCGTTGGCGTTGTCACGAAGCCCTTCCAATTCGAAGGCGCGAAGCGCATGCGGCAAGCCGAAGAGGGTATCGAGGCGCTGCAAAAGGTTGTCGATACACTCATTATTATTCCTAACCAGAACCTGTTCCGGTTGGCAAATGAGCGCACCACTTTCACCGAAGCCTTCGCCATGGCCGATGACGTGCTCTATCAGGGCGTGAAGGGTGTGACTGATCTGATGGTGCGCCCGGGTCTGATTAACCTTGATTTTGCAGATGTGCGCGCCGTGATGGACGAAATGGGCAAGGCCATGATGGGGACGGGCGAAGCTTCTGGCGAAGATCGCGCCATTCAGGCCGCCGAAAAGGCCATCGCCAACCCGCTTCTGGACGAAATCAGCCTGAACGGAGCACGCGGCGTGCTGATCAATATCACCGGCGGGCATGACCTCACCTTGTTCGAACTGGACGATGCCGCAAACCGCATCCGCGAAAAGGTCGATCCTGAAGCCAATATCATCGTCGGCTCCACGCTTGATCCGTCGATGGAAGGGTCCATCCGTGTGTCGGTCGTGGCCACGGGTATTGATGTGCAATCCGACCAGAAGGCAGAAGCGCCGCGCAATGTGGCCGCTGCCGCGGCACCAGCCCCGGGATTCATGGACCGCGCCCCCTCCGCGCCGATGCGTATGGCCGACCCCGTTGCCCCGGCGCCGCAGCCAGAACCACAGCCGCAAATGGCGCGCCCAGAGCAACCGAACCTGTTTGGCCAAGATCGCGTTGCCCAAGCCCCGGCACAGCCAGCCGCGATAGACCAAGCGCCGCGTCAGCCAATGGCCCCGTCGCGCTTCGGTGGTCACGCGGAGCAAACCCCGCAGCAAGCACGCCCGGCTTATGCCCCGCAACATCAGCAGGCGTATGTGGAGCAAGACGAATCCTTCGACATTGACGAGGTTTTCGAAAGTCAGACCCCGGTCGCCGAGCAGTCGCCCGCGGCCGGATTTACCGCGCCTCGCCGTGCTGCACCCGGCACGCCTTCGCCGGAAACACTTGCCCGCTTGCAGCGAGCTGTGCAGAAAGCGCCTGAAGCTCCGGCAGGCTATGGCCGCGCGCCGATGCCTGCACGCGAAGCCCCGGTGCCCCCGCGCGGAATGCGCCCGCAGCCGCAACCCCAACCGGCTGAGGCAGACAAAGGCGCTCGCTTCGGGATCGGGTCTTTCATCAGCCGCATGGCGGGGCAATCGCATGAAAACCCGGCACATGGGCGGCAAGCGGCCCAACCGGTGCAGTCCTATGAAGAGCAGCCCGAACGCAGCCAACCGGACGAGCGGATCGAAATCCCGGCCTTCTTGAGGCGTCAGGCGAACTGATCGGCCCGCAAGGGCGATCACATTGAAAACTTGGGAAGGGCCAGCTTTTCTGGCCTTTTTCTATAAATTTCAGCCGGTTGCACAGAAGTTTTTACAATGTGCAAGATTCCGCCAATTCTGGTTACCCGTGTTACAATGGGTCACAAACTGTGAATTGCGGTTCCTGCAAGGTCTGTAATAGCAAACCGTTAATGGCCCATCAGAGGCGACAGGCGTAAGCGGTGTGAAAATGCAAAGAACAGTTCAGCGGGATATTTCGATAAACGGTATCGGGCTGCATGGCGGCAAACCCGTGCGCATGGTCATTCGGCCTGCGCCAGCGGATGCGGGCCTGCGCTTTCACCGCACCGACGTGGACAGCACGATTGCGGTCTCGCCCAAGAATTGGATCGAAGCCAGCCTGTGCACGCTTCTGCGCAATGACGCGGGCCACGAGGTGCGGACGATCGAACATCTTCTGGCTGCTCTGCATGGCTGTGGTGTGCATAACGCACTGATCGAAATTGACGCGCCGGAAGTGCCGATCCTGGACGGAAGTGCCGCGCCCTTTGTGCGCCGCATATTGGAAACTGGCTTTGTCGAAAACGCAGCGCCGCTTCGGGTGTTGCGTGTGCTGCGTGAAGTCACCGTGCGACGTGGCGATGCGCGCGCAACCCTGCGCCCTGCGGATGAGTTCCGCATGTCTTTTGACATCGCTTTTGAAGACCCTGCCATCGGGCGACAATCGGCCAGCATGGGCCTGCATAATGGCACGTTCCTGCGGGAACTCAGTGATTGTCGCACCTTCTGCATGCGCCGCGATGTCGAGATGATGCAAGCCAATGGGCTGGCCCTTGGCGGCACTCTGGATAACGCGGTTGTCTTCCATCAAGGTGAAGTGCTGACACCGGGTGGTCTGCGCCGCCATGACGAGCCCGTGCGCCACAAGATGCTGGACGCGATGGGCGACCTTTACGTTCTGGGTCGTCCGCTTTTGGGTCACTACGAAGGAATTCGTGCAGGCCACGCCGTAACGGGGCTGCTTCTGCGTGCGCTGTTGTCAGATGCGCAGAACTACCGAATAGAGCCTTGTGCGCCGCATTTGCAGGCGCAACTGCCTGGTGTCGGCACAAGCCTGCATGACCTTCCACTGTCAGCCTAGAATAAGCACGCTCGCGGGGACAAAAGGCATTTTGCGCCCGTGATTTTTCTGTGCTAGGACCGGGCTTAGGAATGACGGGATGGGGTGCTGCCGAGATGATCGCTGCTAAGGGACTCGTGGCATATGGTTATACGCGTTTGGGGCTAACCGTCGCGGTTGTTGCATTGCTTTCCGGCTGCGCTCCACGCGGAACGCCGGATGAGTCTTTGTCTGGGTTTTCGGCAGAAGAGATCTACAAGCGTGGTGAATACGAGCTGGAAACTTCGCGCCGATCCGAGGATTCGCTGCGCTACTTCCAAGAAATCGAACGGCTTTATCCTTATACTGAATGGTCGCGCCGTGCTTTGATCATGCAGTCCTATGCGCATCATCGGGCACGCGAGTATGAAGAAAGCCGCGTCGCTGCACAGCGCTTTCTAGACACCTATCCCGGTGATGAGGATGCGCCTTATGCCGCTTATCTTCTGGCACTTTCCTTCTACGACCAGATTGATGAAGTGGGCCGCGACCAGGGCTTGACCTTTCAGGCCCTCCAGCACCTGCGCCGCGTGATCGAAGATTACCCGGATACCGATTATGCCCGGTCCGCGGTGCTGAAATTTGAACTGGCCTTCGACCATCTGGCCGCCAAGGAAATGGAAATCGGGCGCTATTATTTGAAGCGCGGAAATTATAATGCTGCGATCAGCCGGTTCCGCGTGGTGGTTGAAGACTTCCAGACATCGACCCACACCCCCGAAGCCCTGCACCGCTTGGTAGAAGCTTACTTGTCGCTGGGCCTGAGCGACGAGGCGCAGACCGCCGGCGCCGTTCTGGGCTACAATTTCGAGGCTAACGCCTTCTATCAAGACAGTTTCGCCCTGCTGACTGGCCAAGGTCTATCGCCAGAAGCCCGCGGTGAAGGCTGGTTGCAGGCGATCTATCGCCAGTCCATTCTGGGGAGATGGCTCTGACCGCGCAAACCATGGCGCGGGCGGGCTGACCGCCTTCATGTTGATCTCGCTCGATATCCGCGATGTGCTGATCATCGACCATCTGGAACTTGCGTTTCAGCCGGGGCTGAATGTGCTGACCGGCGAAACCGGGGCGGGGAAATCCATTTTGTTGGACAGTCTCGGCTTTGTGCTGGGCTGGCGCGGGCGCGCGGAACTTGTGCGCCAAGGGGCGGAGCAAGGCGAAGTGATTGCCGAATTCGCCTTGGCCAGTGACCATCCGGCGCACGCCATTCTGGCAGAGGCGGGGCTGCCTGCGTCTGACACATTGCTATTGCGGCGTGTGAACAGCCGCGACGGGCGTAAGACCGGCTGGGTCAATGATCGCCGTGTCTCTGGCGAGGTGCTGCGCGCCTTGTCCGATACATTGGTGGAATTGCACGGGCAGCAAGATGATCGCGGGCTGCTTAACCCACGTGTGCATCGTGACCTGCTGGATGCGTTCGGTGGCTTTGACCTAGCCCCTTTGCGTGCGGCTTGGACCGCTCTGGGCCGCGCCCGCAAGGCAAAAGCAGAGGCCGAGGCGAAGGTGCAATCGGTGCAGGCCGAAGAAGACTTCCTGCGCCATGCAGTGGCCGAGTTGGACGCGCTTGCGCCCGAACCCGGCGAGGAAGCGCAGCTTGATGCGCAACGCCGCCTGATGCAGCAGTCTGAACGCGTCTGCGGCGATATTGCCCGCGCGGGCGCTGCCTTGTCGGAAGAGGGGGCAGAGCGGCTGATCGGCGATGCCAGCCGGTGGCTTGAAGACGTGGCCGATGCGGTCGAGGGGCGGCTGGACCCCGCACTGGACGCACTTTCGCGCGCGATGGATGCTTTGGGAGAGGCTCAAGCCACCGTTACAGCCTGCATGGAGGCGTTGGAATTTCACCCCGGCGCGCTGGAAACACTGGAAGACCGGCTGTTTGCCATTCGCGGGCTGGCCCGCAAGCACGGTGTTTTGCCCGATGACCTGAGCAGCTTTGCAGGCGAGTTGCGCGGACGTCTGGACCGACTGGACAATTCCGCCCGCGATCTGGCGGCGCTGGGGCAAGCGGTGCGCGATGCGCAAGCGGCCTATGACGCTGCGGCCAAAGCCTTGTCCGACGCCCGCATAGAAGCGGCCGCGCGGCTGGATGCGGAAATGGCAGGCGAACTGGCCCCGCTGAAGATGGAGCGTGCGCAGTTTTCCACCGCGATCGCCCGCACCGACCCCGGCCCCGATGGCTGGGACGCGGTGACATTCGAAGTGGCTACCAATCCCGGCGCGCCCAAGGGAGCACTGTCGAAAATCGCCTCTGGTGGAGAATTGTCGCGTTTCCTGCTGGCGTTGAAAGTGTGCCTGACACGCGGCCAGCCCGGCATGACCATGATCTTTGACGAAATCGACCGCGGTGTCGGCGGCGCGACTGCCGATGCGGTGGGCCGTCGTCTGCGTGCATTAGCCAGCGGCGCGCAAGTGTTGGTTGTCACGCATTCCCCGCAAGTGGCCGCCCTTGGCGCGCATCACTGGCGGGTCGAGAAATCGGTTTCCGATGGGCAAACCCTGTCGCGCGTTGTGCCGCTTTCCGCCGATGAGCGGGTGCAAGAGATTGCGCGCATGCTGTCCGGTGATAGGGTGACAGATGCCGCGCGCGCAGCGGCGGAAGATTTGTTGTCAGCCGCGCCATGACCTAACGCGCCATTGTTCAATTAGAGGCCCGCCCATGTCCCAGATCCGCCCTCGCAGCACTATTCTTGCCATTGCCGCCCTTGTCGGTCTTGGGGCCTGCACCTTAAACCCGATGGTGCGGCCAATGCCAATCATTCCAGCTCCTTCTGGCACCAGCCAAGCGCCTGGGCCGGGAGCCGGCATGGCCGGGGCCGAAGACGCTTGCACCGCTGCTGGGCGTGAACGGGGGCTGGATGTGTTGGGCGTTGTCAGTGCGCGCGATGTAACCGGGGCCGGCGGTGCGCCAGAGCGTGACGTCATGCTGCGCGTGGCGCGGTCCAGCACGCAACTGGAAGTGCGTTGTAACTACCAGCCTGATACCGGCGTCGCGCGGATCATGCTGATCTAGATTAATCGTTAGTTGGACGCGCAGGCCGATCTGGCGTAGTCGCCTTAGCGGCCCTTTGGTTTAGCTGTCATGCCCCGCGCTGTTTGGGCGGCAAGGCGCAATTCTTCCGCGATCTCGTCGGCCTCGTCCGGGTCGAAATCCATCGGTAATTCTACGCCGTTGCCTGCAACATAAATGCGCACCATGCCTGCATCTGTTGGCCCGATCTGCAAATCTGCCGAAATGTCGGTTTCTGAATTGATACCCATGTTTTGCCCCTTGCAACGCTTGTTCTGCTGGCCTTGGCGATAAGCCGGTTGTAGCAAACTTTCAAGCGCGGCACCTCTTGCAATCGACCGCGCAGGGCGGTATTCGGCCAGTAGTGCCGCCTTAGCTCAGTTGGTTAGAGCGCTGGATTGTGGATCCAGAGGTCCCCCGTTCAAGCCGGGGAGGCGGTACCATTCCCCTTCGTTTTGCCGTTGCCCCTTGCCGACCCTGTTCCTGCGGGATAGGTGGCTGAAACGCTGTCATCGCCAGAGGACCCTAATTGCCCGTTCTGCCGCGATATGTTTTGCCCCATGCGCCCGATGGCACGCGGGTCGGGCTGTTCGGGGGGTCGTTTGACCCGGCCCATAACGGGCATGTGCATGTCACCCGCCATGCCCTGCGCGCGCTGAAGTTGGACCAAATTTGGTGGCTGGTCACACCCGGCAACCCTTTAAAGCGCAATGCGCCTGCGTCCTTAGATGCCCGCATGCAGCATGCGCGCAGCCTGATGTATGACCCGCGCGTGACGGTCACAGACATTGAAAGTCAATTGGGAACGCGCAAGACCTGCGATACGATTGCCGCCCTGCAAGCGCAGTATCCACGCCTGAATTTCGTCTGGATCATGGGGGCCGACAACCTTGCCAGCTTTCACCATTGGGAGAACTGGCGCAGCATTGCCGCGCGGGTGCCCATGGCGGTCATCGCGCGACCGGGGGCGCGACAAGCCGCCCTTGGTTCGGTCGCGGCGCGCAGCTTGCGCGGTCACCGGTTACCGCAAGCCGAAGCAGCAAGCCTTGCACATATGTCCGCCCCAGCATGGTGTTTTGTTACTATTCCCATGCGCGCAATTTCGTCCAGCGAACTGCGTGCCAAGGGCCATTGGCCTAGACTTTAAAATTCGGAAACGCTGTGTTTCGTGAAGGTGATCGGTGAAATCCCTTCTCAGCTAAGGCGAATCAAGGTTAATTTGGCGCCGGCGGATTTGTGCCGATTTGAATTGGAAATTTTTGTGCAGGACGATGAGCATATGAAGCTGCGTCGGCGTGATTTCTTGACGGGTTTGACCGGAACAGGTGTGACCCTTGCACTGCCAGCTTGCGCCAATGCGCCCGAGCGCTCGCTTATCCCGCCGCCCAAGCCTGCGCAATCTCCCGATGCCATTGTCAGCCGTGCAGGGCTGGGGGGCGATATTGCCTATGCGCTGGTCGATATCGCAAATGGCGATCTGCTGGAAGCACGGGGGGCCAATACCGGTCTGCCACCCGCGAGCGTGGCCAAGGCGATCACAGCGCTCTATGCGCTGGAAAAGCTGGGGCCGGGCTACCGTTTCACCACTCGGCTGGTGGCCACAGGGCCGGTGCAGGGCGGTGTGTTGCGCGGCGATCTGGTGCTGGCGGGCGGGGGCGATCCAACGCTCGACACCGATGCGCTGGCGGGTCTGGCCGCGCGGCTGGTGCAAGGTGGCCTTCGCCGGGTCGAAGGGCGCTTTTTGGTCTGGGGCGGTGCGCTGCCCGCGATTGACCAGATTGCAAACGATCAAGCCGTGCAAGCGGGCTATAACCCCTCTGTCGGTGGGCTGAACCTGAATTTCAACCGCGTGCATTTTGAATGGTCCCGCCAAGCAGACGATTACCGCGTGACGATGGATGCGCGTTCAGACCGTTTCCGCCCCGAAGTGCGGCTGGCCCGGATGCAGGTCGCCAACCGCGCCACCCCGCTTTACACCTTCCGGGTGGCGCGTGGGGTTGAACAATGGTCGGTGGCGCGGCTGGCCTTGGGCAATTCCGGGTCGCGTTGGTTGCCGGTGCGCCAACCCGATCTTTACGCGGGAGAGGCGTTTCAGGGCTTGGCCGCAGCACAGGGCCTAAGCTTGCCCCCGCTGCAGCGCGCCTCCGCCGCACCGCAGGGGCAGACCTTGTCAGAGCACCGCTCGGACAGCTTGGTGGAATTGCTGCGCGCCACTTTGCGCTATTCCACCAACCTCAGCGCCGAGGCGATTGGGTTGACCGCGACCGTCGCAAGCGGCTCCATGCCGCGCGATCTGGCGCAATCGGGTGCCGCGATGACCGCTTGGGGCCGCGCCCGTTACGGGATGTCGGCCTTGTCGGTGGTGGATCATTCGGGGCTGGGTGCCGCTTCGCGCGTGTCCATGTCGGACTTGGCCAATATGTTCCGCCGTGCCGGACGCGAAGGGGTTTTGAAACCGCTGTTGCGTGAACATCCGTTCCGCGACAGCAATGGTCGCTTGCTACCCGCCCAACCGTTCGAAGTGCGCGCCAAGACCGGGACGCTTTATTTCGTTTCGGCGCTTGGCGGGTATATCCGCAGCCCCGGCGGTCGCGAACTGGCCTTTGCCATCTGCTCGTCAGACTTGCGCCAGCGCGCCCGCGTGGTGGGGGCTGGCGAAGACACACCGGCGGGAACCGTCGAATGGGCCCGAACGGCCCGCAACATGCAGCAAGATCTGCTATATCGCTGGGCGCGCGCCTATTCCTGACGCTTATTCCGGCGCGCTCATTCAGGTGCAGGCGCGGAGAGGAACTTTTCCAGCCAGTGAATGTTGTAATCGCCCGTCAGCACGTCAGGTTCTTGCAGCAGCGCGCGGAACAGCGGCACAGAGGTGTCGACCCCGTCGATGATCAGCTCGCCCAAGGCGCGGTGCAGGCGCGCCAAGGCTTCGGGCCGGTCGCGGCCATGCACGATCAGCTTTGCGATCAGACTGTCGTAATAGGGCGGGATGGAATAGCCGGAATAAAGCGCGCTATCCATCCGCACACCCAAGCCACCCGGTGCATGATAGGTGTTTACCCGGCCGGGGCAGGGGGTAAAATTCGGCAGCTTCTCGGCATTGATGCGCACTTCAATGGCGTGGCCGTTCACCTGCAAATCTTCTTGCGAAAAAGACAGGGGCAGGCCCGCGGCGACCCGGATCTGTTCGCGCACAAGGTCGACGCCGAAAATAGCTTCGGTCACGGGGTGTTCGACCTGAAGGCGGGTGTTCATCTCGATAAAAAAGAACTCGCCGTTCTCATACAGAAATTCGATCGTGCCCGCGCCGCGATAGCCGATATCGGCCACGGCTTTGGCACAGGTTTCGCCAATGCGCGCGCGGGTTTCCGCGTCAATCGCCGGGCCGGGGGCTTCTTCCAGCACTTTCTGATGGCGGCGCTGCAAAGAACAATCGCGCTCGCCCAGGTGCACCGCATGGCCGCGCCCGTCGCCAAAGACCTGCACCTCTATGTGGCGCGGCTGGCCTAGGAATTTCTCCAGATACACTTCATCATTGCCGAAGGCGGCCTTGGCTTCGGCGCGTGCGGTGCGGAACGCGCTTTCCAGATCGGCGGCGGTTTTCGCCAGCTTCATACCGCGTCCGCCGCCACCGGCCGTGGCCTTGATGATGACCGGATAACCGATCTCCTCTGCCACGGCCTGCGCCGCTTGTAGATGCCCTACGCCACCATCCGATCCGGGCACACAAGGCACACCCAGTTTGCGCATCGTGTCTTTGGCCGTGATCTTGTCGCCCATCAGCCGAATATGTTCTGCCGAGGGGCCGACAAAGGCGATGCCGTGGTCCTCGACCACTTGCACGAAATCGGCGTTCTCGGACAAAAACCCATAGCCCGGATGGATCGCTTCCGCGCCCGAAATCTCGCAGGCGGAAATGATCGACGGGACCGACAGGTAGCTTTGCGCCGACGAGGGCGGGCCAATGCAGATCGCTTCATCCGCCATGCGCACATGCATGGCATTCGCGTCAGCAGTGGAATGCACCGCGACAGAGGCAATGCCCATCTCGCGGCAGGCGCGGATCACGCGCAGCGCAATCTCTCCGCGATTGGCGATCAGGAGCTTCTTGAACATGCCGGGCCTGCCTTTATTCGATGATCATCAGCGGCGCGCCGAATTCGACGGGCGACGCATCGCCCACCAGAATGCGCTTGACGACACCAGCGCGCGGGGCCGGAATGTGGTTCATGGTCTTCATTGCTTCGATAATCAGCAGCGTGTCGCCCTCTTTCACCTGCGCGCCAACGCTGACGAAATTCGTGGCCCCCGGTTCGGGTGCCAGATAGATCGTGCCCACCATCGGCGAGGTCACGACACCGGGATGGTCTGCCGGGTTGCTGCCGGCGGGGGCGGGTTCTGCGCCAGCGGGTGCAGGCGCTGCGGCGGGCGCTGCGGCATACTGCACCGGCGCGGCCTGCATGGGCGCGGCTTGTGGCACGAATTTGGATACCCGCACGTTCAGGCTGTCATTCTCGCCATATTCGCGCTTGACGTTCACCTCTGTGAGGTCGTTCTCGTTCAGCAATTCTGCGAGGGCTTTGATGAAGGCGACATCGGCGTCGTTGCGGGACATGAATACCTCTATGCGTGGCAAATGGTCGGGCGTCCAGCGCCCGGTATTTCGCGGCGGGTTATACTGGCTATGTCGGGTGGTGTGAAGCAGCGTTTTTCCGGGATCAACCGTGCGCCCAGTTGATGCGATCTTCACAGGCCTGTCAATTCCTGTAAATTAGGTGGCTGGAGGTCCAGTTATGTCCCGCAGCACTTTGACAGGCACCCGAATTCGTGCGCGCCGCACGCTGCGCGGACTGCGCCAGACAGATCTGGCCCGGATGGTCGGGGTCTCGCCATCCTATCTGAACCTGATCGAGCATAACCGCCGCAAGGTCAGCGCGCCGTTATTGGGGGCCTTGGCGCAAGCATTGGGGGTGTCGTCCGACGTGCTGGTCGAAGAGAGCGACACACGTCTGGTGGAAGGCGCGCGCGCTGCGGCGCTTCGGTCCGACACAGACCTTGGTGATCTGGAACGCATCGACGATTTCATTGGGCGCTTTCCCGGTTGGGCAGCGGTGCTGGCCGAAACCCATGCGCGGGTCGAACGGCTGGAGCGCGTGGTCGAGCAGTTGAACGACCGTATGACCCATGATCCCTATCTGGGAGATGCGCTGCACGAGATCATTTCCGCCGTGACCTCGGTTCAGTCGACCGCGGCCATTCTGAACGATGACGGCGAACTGGCCCCAGAATGGCAAGATCGCTTTCACCGCAACATCCTGACCGATTCCGGGCGATTGGCCGAAGGGGCGGTTGCGTTGGTCAATTACATAGACAGCGCCAAGACTGGCGAGACTGGCATCGCCGCGCCGCAGGAAGAGGTCGAAGCGTGGTTGGCCCGCGAGGGCTACCATATTGACCTTGTCGAAAGCGGGTCTTTGGACCGCGTCGAACCTTATCTGGACTCGCAGGTCGAACTGGCCTCTGGCGCGGCGCAGCAACTTGCCGCGGCGTGGCTGGCGCAGATGCAGGCCGATGCACAGGCGCTACCGCTAGAGGATTTGGGCGCGGCGCTGGGCCGGTATGGCGTGGCCCCGGATCTGCTGGCCACCGCGTTCGGCTGCGGGCTGGACGTGGTGCTGCGCCGCCTTGCCCATTTACCGCACAAGTTTTGCACGGAATTAGCCTTGCCGCCCATGGGCTTGGCGATTTGCGACATGTCGGGCACGTTGCTCTTCCGCCGACCCGTCGAGGGGTTTCCCTTCCCGCGCTTTGGTGGGGGCTGCCCGCTTTGGCCGCTTTATCAAGCGCTGCGCCAGCCGCATGTGCCCTTGCGCGCCAGTCTTTTGACTGCCGGGCGCTCGGGTCGGCGCTTCAACGCCTTTGCCATTGCCTGCGTCACGGGGCCGTCGCGCCTAAGCATGCCGCCGGTTTTTCGTGCGACCATGCTTTTGCTGCCTGACGAGGCACTGGTTGATGACAGTGCGATTGCCGTTGGCGCAAGTTGCCGGACCTGCCCACAACTGGATTGCCCGGCCCGGCGAGAACCATCAATCCTTGTGGCAGGGGCCTGACACGCATCTGCGGCTTTGACAGAATTGTCATAATGCTGAATAAAGTATCAGTGCTGCGTCGGGAGGAGACTTGACGCAGGCGCGACCGAGAGCCGCGTGCGTATTTCGCACGCGGCAGCGGACAAGCGACGGGCCTTTGCGCCAAGGAGGGGTGGCTTGTGACTCAGAAGCGTGTGCTGGTGATAGAGGACGAGCCAAATATTTCGGAAGCGATCCGCTTCATCCTGACCCGCGATGGCTGGCAGGTCGAGGTCGAAGCCGATGGGCTTGCAGCCCTTGAACGGCTGCGCGCCGCTCCCCCTGATGCCTTGATCCTGGATTTGATGCTGCCGGATATGGACGGGTTCGACGTGTTGCGCCGCCTGCGCGCCGAAGATGCAACGCGCCATGTGCCGGTGTTGATGCTGACCGCCAAGGGCCAAAGTGCGGACCGGGACTTGGCTGCGAAACTGGGTGTGACGCGTTTCATGACCAAGCCCTTCGCCAATGCAGAGGTGGTGGCCGCGTTGCAAGCTATGGTGACACCATGAAACCACCGGCCTCTCTGCCCTTTTTGGCGCGGAATAGCTACCGCTTGCGCCGGTTGATGGATGCGGCCCGGTTTCTGCCCGTGTTCGGGTTCGTTTTGCTGCTTTTGCCGCTGATGCGTGAAGACCCTCAAACCGGCGCGGCCTCTGCGGCCAGCGAATGGGCCTATCTATTTGCCGTATGGCTGGTGCTGATCGGGGCGACCATGTTCATGTCGCGCGGTTTGCGCAAGGCGTTCGACCCGCCCAAGCCGCCGCCCAAGCCATCCGGACCCGCGGCCAAGGATTAGCGCGCATGCCCTTCAACCTGCTGGTCCTGACCTGTCTGACCTATGTGGCGCTCTTGTTCGTGGTGGCGTCACTGGCAGAGCGCAGCGCCGAAGAGGGGCGCGCCGGTTGGCTGCGCTCGCCCTTGGTGTATACCCTCTCGCTGTCGGTTTATTGCACAGCATGGACCTTTTACGGCGCGGTGGGATACGCCGCGCGCTCGGGTCTTGAATTCATGACCATCTATCTTGGCCCGACGCTTGTCTTCGTCGGCTGGTGGGTTGTCCTGCGCAAGCTTGTGCGCATCGGGCGGGAAAACCGTGTCACCTCTATCGCAGATTTCATCTCGTCGCGTTACGGCAAGTCGAACCTGCTGGGGGTGATCGTGACGGTGCTGTGCATCTCTGCGGGCACGCCTTATATCGCGCTGCAACTGCAATCCATTGCGCAATCCTTTACCGTGTTCGTCACCGATATGGACAGCGCGCCGATGGCGGGTGACCAGACCTTGATCGCGCTTTGGGTGGCAATTGGGCTGGCGTTTTTCACCATCGTCTTCGGCACCCGTAACCTGGATGCGAATGAACAGCATCACGGCGTTGTCACCGCAATCGCGCTGGAAGCGGTGGTTAAGCTGGTCGCCCTGCTGGCCGTGGGCATTTTCGTGGTCTGGGGCGTAGCGGGCGGACCGGTCGAGATGTTGGCCCGGATTGACGCGCAGGCGCTGCCCGAATGGCAAATTCAGCCGGGGCGCTGGACTGGGCTGATCTTGCTGTCGGCCATCGCCATCATCACTTTGCCGCGCATGTTTCAGGTGCTTGTGGTCGAGAATGTGGACGACAAGCATCTGGCTACAGCAAGCTGGGCCTTTCCGGCCTATCTGTTCGCCATCAGCCTGTTCGTGTTGCCCATCGCCGCCATCGGGATGGAGTTGATGCCGCCGGGAAGCAACCCCGATATGTTCGTGATGACCCTGCCGCTGGCGTTGGGGCGCGATGATTTGGCGCTTCTGGCCTTCTTGGGAGGGTTCTCTGCCGCCACATCCATGGTGATCGTGGCCTCGTTGGCGCTGGCGACGATGGTGTCGAACCACATTGTTGTGCCACTTTGGCTACAGCTGCGCGCGGCGCAGCGCCAAGACACGGGCGACATGCGCCTTCTGGTGTTGAACGTGCGGCGGTTGTCGATAAGTATCGTGCTGGGCTTTGGCTATCTCTATTACGTCATGTCCGGCGGGTCCGAAGCGCTGGCGGCTATCGGCCTGATCGCCTTCGTGGGCGTGGCGCAGATTTTGCCGGCGCTTTTGGGTGCGCTGTTCTGGCGCGGGGCCAGCCGCACGGGGGCGGCGCTTGGCCTTGTCGCGGGGTCTGTGCTTTGGGCCTATACGCTGCTGTTGCCCAGCTTTGGTGCGGGTGTGGTGCTGCCTACGCATGTCATGGCAGAGGGGCTGTTCGGTTTGCCGTGGCTTCGGCCCTATAGCCTGTTTGGCCTGACCACGCTCGACCCTTTGCTGCATGCGCTGTTCTGGTCGCTTCTGGTCAATGTTTTGGCCTTTTGCCTTGGGTCTTTTGTCAGTTTTCCCAGCCCCATCGAACGGGTGCAGGGCGCGTTGTTCGTCAATGTCTATGACCGCCCCGGCCCTGCGCGCAGCTGGTCGCGCCCTATGGCACAGGCCGAAGACCTTTTGCCCATGGCGCAGCGTATCATCGGGGTGAAATCTGCGCAGGCGTTCTTTCAGGCGCAGGCAGAAGCGCAGGGCAAGGCTGGATTTTTGCCCGATATCACGCCCGAATTTCTGGAAGCGTTGGAATTGAAGCTGGCGGGGTCGGTGGGGGCTGCCACCGCACATGCCATGATCGCGCAATCGGCGGGAACGGCGGTTGTTTCGGTCGAAGACCTGATGGCGGTGGCGTCGGAAACCGCGCAGATCATGGAATATTCCAGCCAGTTGGAGGCGAAATCCGAAGAACTCTCGCGCACCGCCCGCAAATTGCGAGAGGCCAATGACAAGCTGCAAAAACTGTCAGTGCAAAAAGACGCGTTCCTGTCGCAGATCAGCCATGAATTGCGCACGCCCATGACCTCTATCCGTGCGTTCTCTGAAATCATGATGGAAGCCGACAGCCTCTCGCCAGAAGAACAGGCGCATTTCGCGAATGTCATCCATGACGAATCCATTCGTCTGACGCGGCTGCTGGATGACCTGCTGGACCTCTCGGTTCTGGAACATGGGCAGGTGCAACTGGATATCGCGCCCGCGAACCTGCGCAAGCTGCTGGATCAGGCGGTGACATCGTCGAAATCTGTTCAGGCGAACCGGATGTTCCGGATCATGCGCTCGCGGGATGATGAGGAGATCATGGTCACGACCGATGGCGGGCGGCTTACGCAAGTCTTCATTAATATCCTGTCGAATGCGCGGAAATATTGCACCTCTGACACGCCAGAGGTTAACATTCAGGTCCGCCAGGCGCAGGACATGATAGAAATCGACTTCACCGATAACGGCGATGGCATCCCGACCGACAGCCAAGCCCTGATCTTCGAGAAGTTCTCTCGCCTGACAGATTCTCTGCATGCGGGCGGTGCCGGCTTGGGCTTGGCGATCTGCCGCGAGATCATGCAAAACCTTGGTGGCGACATTATCTATGTGCCGGGGCAGGGGGGCGCGTCCTTCCGTGTCAGCTTCCCCCGCGTGCTGGCCGCGCGCGCGCCGCGGCGCGAGGCGGCGGAATAACCCCTCAGCCCAACATGCGCTCGACCATCTCGGCCATATCGCGCGAACATTCGGGCGTGTTGCGGATGCGCTCCAATTCTGCCCGGATCAGCGCTTGGCGCGCGCTGTCATAGCGCCGCCACGTCTCATACACGGTCGAAACGCGGGCGGCCGCTTGCGGGTTGGCCCCGTCCAGCCGGATCAGCCAATCGGCCACAAGCCGGTAGCCTGCGCCATCCTTTCGATGAAAGCCTGCCGGATGCGCGCCCAGAACCCCGATGACCGACCGGAAGCGGTTGGGGTTTTTCCAGTCGAACGCCGCATGGCGTGTCAAGTCTGCCGCCATATCCGGCGCATGCTCTGGTGTGGCAAACATCACCTGGGCCGCGAACCACTTATCCATCACCAAGCGGTCGTCTTGCCATTGGCGGTAGAATTGCGCGCCTTCCTCCGTGCCTTGGCCGACGGCCAAGAGCGCTGCCCAAGCGCCGAATTGCTCTGTCATGTTGTCCGCCTGCGCAAAGATAGCCCGCGCTTTCATGCCTTGATCGGCATGGGCTAAAAGCGTGGCCGTGGCCAGCCTGAGCGCCCGGCGGCCAGCATCGCGCGCATCGGGGCTGTAGGGGCCCGGTGTCGCCATCTCGTCGCTCACGCGGGCCAGATCGGGGGCTAGCGCGTCCGCCAGCATGTCCAGCGCGCGCCTGCGTGCGGCATGAATCGCATCAGGGTCGGGCGTGTGGCCTGCTACATGCAGGTTTTGGGCCAGCTCATCCTCTCCGGGCAGCCGCAGCACCAGAGCGCGGAAAGCCGGGTCAAGGCTGTCATCTGTCAGCGCAAGGCGCATGGCTTGCACATAATCGGGGCCAGGGCGCGCGCCCTCCAGAACCATCGCCTGCAAGATGTCGCGCGCAAGGTTGCGACCGGCTTCAAACCGGGCGAACGAGTCGGTGTCGTGGCCCAGCAGCGTCGCGCGCTCGGCGCTGGATTGTGCGTGTTCCAGCGTGACGGGCGCTGAGAAGCCGCGCAGCGCCGAGACGACGGGTCGCGCGGGCAGGGTGTCGAAGGTGAACACCTGCTCTGGGCTGTCCAGTTCCAGCACGCGCGTCGGCATCAGTTCCGTGCCATCCGGCCCTATCAGCCCCAGCGCGATCGGGATCAGCAGCGGCTCTTTCAGCGGCTGGCCGGGCGTGGGCGCGGTGTGCTGGCGCAGGGTCAGCGTCAGGGTGCTGTCGTGCCAATGCTCCAGCAACGTGACCTTGGGAGTGCCCGCCTGTTCATACCAGCGTTTGAACTGCGACAGGTCGCGCCCGGCGGCTTCTTCGAACACGGCGACCCAATCCTCGATCGTGCAGGCTTGCCCGTCATGGCGGGTGAAATACAGATCAAGCGCGGCGCTGTATCGGTCCTCTCCCACAAGCATGCGCAGCATGCGGATCAGTTCCGCGCCTTTTTCATAGACCGTCGCAGTATAGAAATTGTTAATCTCGACATAGCTGTCTGGCCGGACCGGGTGTGCCAACGGCCCAGCATCTTCGCGGAATTGGCGCGCGCGCAGCGTCAGCACATCCTCGATGCGCTTGACCGCATGGCTGCGCATGTCGCCCATGAATTGCTGATCGCGGAACACGGTCAGGCCTTCTTTCAGCGACAGCTGAAACCAGTCGCGGCAGGTGATGCGGTTACCCGTCCAATTGTGGAAATATTCATGCGCGATGATGCGTTCGATGGCCGCGAAATCGCCATCGGTTGCGGTTGTGGCAGAGGCAAGGACATACCGCGAGTTGAAAATGTTCAAACCCTTGTTTTCTATCGCGCCCATATTGAAGTCATCCACCGCGACGATGTTGAAAATGTCCAAGTCATAGGCGCGGCCATAGACCTGCTCGTCCCAAACCATGGAACGTTTGAGCGCATCCATCGCGTAAGCCGTGCGCCCCTCATCACCCGGGCGCACCCAGATGTTCAGCGCCACGTCGCGCCCATCCATCGTGGTGAAATGGTCCTGCGTGGCGCGCAGATCGCCCGCGACCAGTGCGAACAGGTAGCTGGGTTTTGGGTGGGGGTCGTCCCACTCTGCCCATTCCGGGCCGCTGCTCACGGGGTTACCGTTTGACAGCAAAACCGGCAGATCGCTCTCAATGCGCACGCGGAACGGCGCCATCACGTCTGGGCGGTCGGGGTAGAAGGTGATCTTGCGAAAGCCCTCTGCCTCGCATTGGGTGCAATACATGCCGTTGGACATGTAAAGCCCTTCCAGCGCCGTGTTGCCTTCGGGCGCGATTTCTACCTCTGCCTCCCACGTGAATGGTCCATCCGGCAAGTCCGCTGCCGCCAGTGTCAGCCCGGTTGCGTCAGGAATTGCGGTCACCTCGGCCCCATCAATACTGGCCGCGATCAGCCGCAGGTTTTCGCCATCCAGCCGAAGGGCTTGCCCTGTCGCCGCAACTGGATTGGGCGTAAAGCGGATACGGCTTAGAACCCGCGTGGCTTTGGGCGCAAGTTTGAAGGTCAAGTCTACATGTTCTACCAGAAAGGCGGGCGGTTGGTAATCGGCAAGGTAGATCGGCTGGGCGGCGTCGCGCATCATATCCTCCATGCGGTTTGGGCCAGAGGTAGTGCAATGCTGCCACGGGTGCAATCAGCAGCGCCCGCCAAACACCTGCACCCAATGCGGCCCCGGCCCACGGCCGAACCCGACATGCGTCAGGCCCGGGTCCAGCAGGTTGGCGCGGTGACCCGCAGAGTTCAGCCAGATGCTTATGACAGTAGGAATATCGCGCGGCCCGCGGGCGATGTTTTCGGCCAATTGACAAAAACCTGTCAGCCCAGCGGCCTGCGCGCGGTCCACCAGCTTGCTACCATCGGGGGCGGTATGGTCGAAATACCCGCGATCGGCCATGTCGCAGGCATGGTGCTGCGCCATGCTCGACAGGCCCAGATCCAGCGCCAAAGGCACAAGCCCGGCCTGCGCGCGTGCGGCGTTGATGCTGGCCAGATGGGCTTCGGCCTCTGGCACGGCCACAGGGGTGCAGGCCAAAGCCGGAGAAGCCAAAAATAGAACAAGCAAAGCAAGAGACCGCATTCCTTCGCATAGCAGACAGCCCCCATTCGGGGAGTCACAATCTTGCGCGCGAAACATGAACAATGAGTGAACATATCGCTTGACGCCCGCCTGCGCCGCGATACATCTGGACGCTATGACTGCGCCTGTCCTTCTCTGGTTCAAGCGGGATCTGCGGATCACCGATCACCCCGCGCTGGCTATGGCCGGACCGCGGGTTTTGCCAGTTTATATAATAGAACCAGAATATTGGGCGCTGCCCGACACCTCTGCGCGGCAATGGGCTTTCACCGCCGAGGCCTTGGGCAGTTTGAGGGCTGAACTGGCTGTATTGGGTCAGCCGCTTGTCATTCGCAAGGGCGATGCGGTTGCGGAACTGGCGCGACTTTGCAAGCGGTTCAGCATTGCCCGCATCATCAGCCACGAGGAAACTGGAAACGCTTGGACCTATGCGCGTGATAAGCGAGTGGCGGCTTGGGCGCGTGGGGCAGGGGTCGCGTGGCAAGAAGTGCCGCAATGCGCGGTGGTGCGCCGTCTGCCCAGCCGCGATGGCTGGCAGGGCGCGCGCAACGCTTTTATTCGGCAAGGTCTGGCACAGATGCCAGACGCGTTGGAACCCATCTATACCGCCAACCTGCCCGACCGCCTGCCCGATGCGCGTGCGCTGGGGCTTACGCCCGATGCTTGCGTGCATCGCCAGACCGGCACGCACAATGCCGCGCGCGCCACGCTGGACAGCTTCCTTTCCACACGGGCAGAAGGGTATCGGGCCAAGATGTCGTCGCCACTGACGGGCGAACGGGCCTGTTCGCGGCTTTCGCCTTATCTGGCGCTGGGCATGGTGTCGGTGCGCGAGGTAGAGCTGGCGCGTCAGGCTACCCCCATAGACCGCCCCGGCTGGAAGGCCAACATGACCAGTTTTGCCAAGCGGTTGGCATGGCGGGACCATTTCATTCAGAAGCTAGAGGATGAGCCAGAACTGGAGCACCGCTGCTTGCACCCCGCGCATGAGGGGCTGCGCATATCGGACAGAGCGCGCTTGCACGCTTGGGCAGAGGGGCAAACGGGGGTCCCCTTTGTCGATGCCTGCATGCGCTACCTGATGGCGACGGGCTGGTTGAATTTCCGCATGCGCGCCATGTTGATGAGCTTTGCCAGCTACCACCTGTGGCTGGACTGGCGTGACACCGGTGCGGTTCTGGCCCGCCGTTTCACCGATTATGAACCCGGCATTCACTGGAGTCAGGTTCAGATGCAATCGGGGACAACGGGCATTAACACGTTGCGCATTTATAACCCGGTGAAGCAGGGTTACGATCAAGACCCGGATGGGCGCTTCATCCGCGCTTGGGTGCCAGAACTGGCCGGGATTGCCGCACCGCACCTGCACGAACCATGGACCGCACCGAATGCGGGCGAGGTGCTGGGAAAACGCTACCCGGAACCTGTGGTCGATCTGGCCCAAGCCGCGAAACATGCGCGCGATGTGATGTGGGGGTTGCGCAAGGATGCAGGCTTTGGCACCGCCGCCCGCGCGATCGCGGTCAAGCACGCCTCTCGTGCGCGGGGCACTGACCGTAGCAGCGCCGGGGCAAAACGGGCCGCCTTGCGCAAGCGGCCCGACCCGGCGCAACTTAGCTTCGACCTTTAGGGCCGCAGATAAGCATAGCCTTCATATTGCAATTCCATCAGCCGGACAGCGCCGGACGGCACGGTGTTTGCTTCCGACAAAAGCGGAATATCGGTTTGCGCGCGTTGCTGCATGGCTTGCACGGTATTCAGGCAGGCCGAGAAGCTGAGATTGTCATGTGTCAGCGCCATCGTGGAAATGCGGTCGGCCACAGGCGAGGTGTCGGCGCGCAACATGTGCAGGCCGGGGCCATAGGTCACGATCTCGACCGTTACCTCTTGGCCAAGGTCTTCATAGTGCTTGATGATATTGGCGGCATTGTTCAGCGCCATGTTCATGGTCTGAATGCTTTCTTCATCGACATGAATGGCGACTTTCGCACCCTCGGCCATGGCTGCAAGGGGTGCAATGGCCAGCAAGCTTGCTGCAATGCCTGCGCGGATGATCTTGTGCATGTTGGGTCCTCCCGGAAATTGGTGCGCCCTCCTGCGCGCCGTGGCGGCAGGATGCGAGGCATTCCGCCGCAGATCAAGCAGAACATTCGAATATTGTCATGCGATTGGTTTTGACAGCGGCTCCGGGCAGCATATCTCTGCCGTGAGCCAGAGAGCACGATGCCCAAGCAATTGAAAAAAGCCGATCTGCCGACCAAGACCTGCGCCACCTGCAGGCGTCCGTTCACGTGGCGCAAGAAATGGGCCAAGGTCTGGGAGGAGGTGCGCTATTGCTCTGACCGGTGCCGGGGCGAGCGCAAACGCGATTAATCCGTTACAGGCCGCGTCCTTTGCGGTAATGCGATGGCGGTTTCCCGGTCGAGGCAGAGAATGCCCGCGAGAAGTAACTCGGCGTCGAGAAGCCAAGGCTGCGTGCAATGTCTTGCACTGGCACGTCGGTTTCGCTAAGCAAGCGGCGGGCCTCGAAAAGGCGGCGTTCCTGCATCAGTTGCAGCGCGCTGCGCCCGCAACTGGCGCGGCAAGCGCGGGTCAGATGCGTGGGGGTCACGCCAAGCACCTGCGCGAAATCGCTGACATTCAGCGCGGACCCATATTCCCGTTCCAGAAGCGCCGTGTAGCGCGAGGTCAGCCGCTCATTCGCGTTGTTTGAAGACATCCCACGCGGGCTGTCATCGCCCGCGCTGCTGCGCTGGCGTTCCAGCCAGATGGCCAACAGCCCGATCTGGTGGCGCGCGGCACGTTCGGCATAAGGTTTGCCACCATCCAATTCGCGTTGGATCGCGTCAATAATTTGCGACACCTCGCTGTGCTGTGCGGCATCGCGCAGTCGCAAATGCATCGGGGTATCGGGCAGGTCCAGACCAGCAGGCTCGCCCATATGCAGGGCCACGCCTTGCGCGCGGCTCATGGCCTGAAAGCCATACATCGTGCCCGGCGGAATGTAGATGGCGTTGTGCGGATGAAAACCCCGCGTGCTGCCTGCCAGCGTGATACGGCCTTGGCCCGAAGTGAACCAGTAAAACACCGGTTCGCGCAAGGCGCGCAGGGTTTCAAGCTGCCATTTGGGCGCGGTGGCCAGTTTCGAGATCGGAAGAATGCGCAGGCGTTTTGGTTGGTCTGGAATGCGTATCATTCTGTGTGTTTTCCCCCTGATAGAGGCAAGATTAAGACCGCGATCGGGCAGGGGAAGTGCGAATCCTCACGCAACCGTGAGTCGCGTGCGCCTTTGCGGGCGAGCGTTGCAATTGAGTGACTCATGCGCCGCGCGTTAAAGCAGGCGTTGCCAGCCCGACATGCGCGCGCGGAACCAGGTGCGCTGGCGTTTGGCATATTGGCGCGTGGCAAGTGTTGTGGCTTCCATGGCCTCTGGCAACGAGATATAGTCTTGCAGATGGGCGACCAGCTCCGGCGCGCCAATGGCTTTGGCCCATGGTGCGCGGGCATCCCAGTTGGGCAAAACGGCGCGTGCTTCTTCCAACGCCCCTTGCGCGATCATCGCCTTAAAGCGTGTGGCGATTCGCTGGGCCGACCAATCGGGCCTAGGCAGCATGACGAAAGCTGACGCTTCCGAGAGCGGCAGAAGCGGCGGGGGCGTCTGGTCCTGCCACGCGGCCAGACCTTTCCCGGTGGCGAGCTGCACTTCCCATGCGCGCTGCACGCGGGCGGGGTTCTGTCGGTCGATGCGGCGGACGGTGTCTGGGTCTATGTCTTGTAACAGCGCCGCAAGGCCCGATGCGGCCAGAATCGCGTCGGCCTCTTTGCGCACCGCGGCCGGGGTTGGCGGAATTTCGACCAAACCTTCGGTCAGGGCGCGGAAATATAGCCCGGTGCCGCCAACGATGACCGGGTTCGAGTGTTGGCGCAAAATATCGCGCACCGCGCGCAGCCAATGGCCCACCGACCAGTCCACCCCCATGCCCACGCAGCCGTAAAGCAGATGCGGCGCACGCGCACAGTCTGCGGTATCGGGGCGCGCGGTCAGGACTTGCCACATGTCATACACCTGAAGCGCATCGGCATTGACCACAGCGCGGCCCTGTAATTCTGCCAAGGCCAGCGCCAGTGCCGATTTTCCGCTGGCGGTCGGGCCAGCCAGCAGCACAGGGCGGTCCAGAGGTGGCGGATCGCTGCGCATTGCGTCTATTGCGGCGGCAATTTCGGGCATGCCCCTCGCTTTCACATTGAACCTTGTGGCGTTTTCCGACATTTTCGCGCCGGATGAAAGCGCTCGTGATGCCCAAGCTTCGGCGCGCCCATGGAAGGAACCCCAATGACCGAACCCGCCGCCGCCACGACCGAAGCAGAGGCCCCGCAATATAAGCGCATTATGCTGAAAGTCTCGGGCGAGGCGTTGATGGGCGATCAGGGCTATGGACTACACCCGCCGACCGTTGCCCGCATCGCCCAAGAAGTGCAGGCCGTGCACCAGATGGGCGTCGAGATTTGCTTGGTCATCGGCGGCGGTAATATCTTTCGCGGGTTGCAAGGCTCTGCGCAGGGGATGGAGCGCACCACCGCCGATTACATGGGGATGCTGGCCACGGTGATGAACGCGCTGGCCATGCAAGCCGCGCTCGAAAGTCTAGGTGTGTTCACCCGTGTCATCAGCGCCATCCCGATGGACCAGATTTGCGAGCCCTATATTCGCCGCCGCGCCGTGCGCCATCTGGAAAAAAAGCGCGTCTGCATCTTCACCGCAGGCACCGGCAACCCGTATTTCACCACCGACACGGCCGCCGCCCTGCGCGCCAGTGAAATGGCCTGCGACGCGATCTTCATGGGCAAGAACGGCGTCGACGGGGTCTATGACAAAGATCCGCGCCAGCACGCCGACGCCAAGCGCTACGACAAGATTACCTATGACGAGGCTTTGGCACGCAAACTGAAGGTCATGGACACCAGCGCGCTGGCGCTGGCGCGGGACAACAACCTGCCCATCATCGTGTTCGAACTGGACCGTCCGGGCGGGTTTCGCAGCATTCTTGCGGGCGAGGGGCCACACACGATCGTGCATCGCTAGCGCGGGCTATCCCATCTGTCATCTTTTCTGTATCAAGGGGCGAGCGGTGTTGCGCCGCGCCCGAATAGGGGACCACAACAGACATGTCTGACGAACTAGAAATTGATCTGGACGATCTGAAACGCCGCATGGACGGGGCCATGGCGTCGTTGAAAACCGAATTCGCGTCGCTGCGCACGGGGCGCGGTTCTGCCTCCATGCTCGACCCGATCATGGTCGATGCTTACGGCCAGAACACGCCCATCAACCAGCTTGGCACCGTCAACGTGCCAGAGCCGCGCATGGTCACGATCAACATCTGGGACAAGTCGATGGTCGGGAAGGTCGAAAAGGCAATCCGCGAATCTGGCCTTGGGATTAATCCGCAGCTGAACGGCACGATCATCATGCTGCCCATCCCGGAACTGAATGAAGAACGCCGCCGTGATCTGAGCAAGGTCGCCGCGCAATATGCCGAAAGCGCTCGCATCGCCGTGCGCAACGTGCGCCGCGACGGCATGGACCAACTGAAAAAGGCCAAGGCGGCGGGCATGTCCGAGGATGAGCAGAAGCTCTGGTCCGAGGAAATTCAGGAATTGACCAATGCCTATATTGGCAAGGTCGATGCCGCGCTGGACAACAAGCAAGAAGAGATCATGCAGGTCTAGGCCTGTGGATCTGCAGGGCAATAACGCATGACATTTGACCAAAGCCGAAGCGATGATGCCGAAGATCCGGCCTTGCAGAACCAACTGCATGTTGCTGTCATCATGGATGGCAATGGTCGATGGGCGACCAATCGGGGATGGCCACGGCTGGTAGGTCACCGAAAAGGGGCCGAGCGCGTGCGCGAATTGGTCGATGCCTGTCCAGAGATCGGGATCCGTTACCTGACCCTTTACGCGTTCTCGACCGAAAACTGGAAGCGTTCGACCGAGGAAGTGCTTGGTCTCATGTCCCTTTTTGCCCGGTATATCCGGCGCGAGGCTGGGCGCATGAAGCGCGAAGGTGTGCGCATGCGCATCATCGGTGACCGCAAGCGGCTGGACCCGAAACTTCAAACGCTGTTTGACTCTGTTGAACGCGATACGGCCCAGAATGATCGCGTCCATTTGACGGTGGCGATCAATTACGGTGGCCGGGACGAGATTGCGCGCGCTGTCCGGGCTGCGGCGCGTGACGTTGCCGCAGGCACTCTGGACCCTGATGCAGTCAATGACGCGAGTTTCGCGCGCTATCTGGACACGCGCGACCTGCCTGATCCTGATTTGGTGGTCCGCACCTCGGGTGAAACGCGGGTTTCCAATTACCTGCTGTGGCAAGCGGCTTATTCGGAATACGTTTTTACCCCGGTCCTTTGGCCAGATTTCACACCTCGGACGATGGCGGATATCCTGCACGAATATGGATTGCGAGAGCGCCGTTTCGGCGGAGTGAAGTAAGCATGGCAGAATTTTCCGATCTGCGGGCAAGAGCCCTCTCTGGTGCTGCAATGGCAGGTCTGGGGGCAGGTGCCATCTGGCTTGGAGGACCGGTCTTTATCGGGCTGGTCTGCGTTCTGTCGGGGCTAATGATCTGGGAACTGACCCGGATGCTCGACCCCAACGCCCCTTTCGGCAAGGCCGAGGCTGCGGGGTTCACTGTCGCCGTGGTGCTGGCAGTGTTCACATGGCGGTTTGACGGGCTGGTTCTGGTCGGTCTGACCGCGCTGGTAGCGGTGCTGCTGGCTTGGCGCTTTCCCAAGGACAGGATGGTTGCCGGGGCCTATGTGGCACTGGTGCTGTTTGCAGGTTTGGGCCTGATCGCGCTGCGCGGGGAGTATGGCGCGCTGTGGGTTCTGTGGCTTGTGGCGCTGGTCGTGGGGTCCGACGTGTCGGGCTATTTCGCGGGCCGCATGCTTGGCGGGCCAAAGCTGTGGCCGCGTGTCAGCCCCAAGAAAACATGGTCCGGCACCGTGGCGGGCTGGGGGGCAGCCATTGCCATCGCAGTGGCATTCATGCCTGTTCTGGGCGCGGGGGCTGGGTTGATCTTGGCCTCTGTCCTGATTGCCATGGCAGGGCAGGCGGGCGACATTGCAGAAAGCGCGATCAAGCGCCATGCGGGGGTAAAGGACAGCTCCAACCTGATCCCCGGGCATGGTGGCGTGATGGACCGGTTCGATGCCTTGGTGGCTGCGGCTCTTGTCGAACTGGTGCTGGCGCAAACCGCCTTGCTGGGGGCGTGATGCGGGTATCGGTTTTCGGGGCCACCGGGTCCATCGGGGAAAGCACGTTTGATCTGTTGCGCGCGCGGCCTGATATTCAGGTCGTGGTGCTGACGGGCGGGCGTAATATCTCGCGGCTGGCCGAGCAGGCGCGGGCCTTGCGCGCAGAGCTTGCGGTCACCGCTTATGACGACTGCCTTGAAGATCTGCGCGCCGCGTTGGCGGGCAGCGGCACAGAGGTCGCGGCGGGTACGCAAGCCTTGATCGACGCTGCCAGTCGCCCCACAGATTGGGTCATGTCCGCAATTGTGGGTGCCGCGGGGCTAGAGCCGGGGTTTCGCGCACTGTCCCAAGGGGCCACGCTGGCATTGGCCAACAAGGAATCCCTTGTCACTGCCGGGCCTTTGCTGATGGCAGAGGCCGCACGCCACGGCGCGCGCATCCTGCCAGTCGATTCCGAGCATTCGGCGGTGTTCCAAGCCCTTGTGGGCGAAGAGATGAGCGCGGTCGAGCGTGTCATCATCACTGCCTCGGGTGGTCCGTTCCGCACATGGACCAAGGCGCAGCTTGAAACGGCCACCTTGGCGCAGGCGCAGACCCACCCCAACTGGTCGATGGGCCAGCGCATAACCATCGACAGCGCGACCCTGTTCAACAAGGCACTGGAACTGATCGAGACGCGCGAATTCTTCGGTATCGACCCCGGGCAGATAGAGGTGCTGGTGCATCCGCAATCCATTATCCACGCCATGGTGGGTTTTCGCGATGGCGCGCTGATGGCCCATCTTGGCCCACCAGACATGCGCCACGCCATTGGTTACGCGCTGAACTGGCCGGAACGCGCAGAATTGCCCGTGGCGCGTTTGGACCTTGCCGCGATGGGGCAATTGACGTTTGAGGCGCCGGACCCCGACCGCTTCCCCGCCCTGCGGCTTGCGCAGCAGGTGATGGCGTTGCGCGGTCATGCCGGAGCGGTGTTCAACGCCGCCAAAGAAGTGGCACTTGATGAATTCATCGCGGGCCGCTTGCGATTTTTGCAGATGGCAGACCTTGTCGACCGCACGATTGACACGCTTTTGACCGATTCTCGTCTGACTGCGCCGGTATGCGCGCTTGAAACCGTGCAGCAGATGGACCAATTGGCTAGAAAGACCGCGCGCGCACTCGCCGTGCGACTTGCCTGACACACCCGATTGAAGGACAAATCTCTTGGACGCACTCGGCCTTTTGCCCGATTTCGGCAATTTCTTTGCAACCATCGCGGCCTTCGTGGTGGTCTTGTCCATCATCGTGGCAGTACATGAATACGGGCATTACATTGTCGGACGCTGGTCGGGCATCCATGCCGATGTGTTTTCCATCGGGTTCGGCCCGGTTCTGGCCAGCCGCACCGACAGGCGCGGCACGGTTTGGCAATTCGCAGCTATCCCCTTGGGCGGATACGTGAAATTCGCAGGCGATGCAGGCGCGACATCGGGCAAGGATGACGACGCCATGACGGGCCTGTCCGCCGCCGAGCGCCGCCGCACCATGCATGGCGCGCCGCTTTGGGCGCGCGCGGCGACCGTCGCGGCAGGGCCGGTGTTCAACTTCATCTTCGCCTTTGCCGTCTTCGCGGGTCTGCTGATATATGAAGGCATTGCGGTAGATGAACCTGTTGTGGGCGAGATCACGGAATTGCCCGCCGCCCCGTTCGGCTTGCAACAAGGCGACCGCATCCTGTCTGTGGGCGGCATCCAGACCGAAACGCTGTCGGATTTCCTGCGCGCTGCCGAAGAGCTGCCTGCGCAGCCCGTGCTGGATTACACCGTGTTGCGCGACGGCCAGCAGTTGCAAGTCACCGGCCCGCACCCCATGCCGCCCTTGGCAGGGTCTGTCGCCATGAAATCTGCCGCGCGCGATGCGCAGATGCAGCCGGGCGATGTGATTACCGCGATTGATGGTGCCGACATCGCCACCTTCGGCGAGTTGCGCGAAAAAGTGGCCGCTTCCGATGGCGCTGCGCTGGACCTGACCGTCTGGCGCGCGGGTGAACAGCTATCGCTAACGCTGGTGCCGCGCCGCACAGATCTGCCCTTGCCCGAAGGTGGGTTCGAAACCCGCTATCTGATTGGTCTGACCTCTGGCGCGGTGTTCGAATACGGCACCCGCACGCCCGGAGTGATGGAAACCGTCAGCCTTGCGGCAACCCAGCTCTGGACCATCACACGCACCTCTGTCGAGGGGCTGTATTACATGATCGTGGGCCAGATCAGCACCTGCAACCTGTCCAGCCCGATTGGCATTGCAGAGGCGTCGGTCGCAAAAGCCTCTGACGGATTGGTGGAATTCATCTGGTTTCTGGGCGTGATCTCTGTTGCGATCGGGTTCTTGAACCTGTTCCCGATCCCGCCGCTGGACGGGGGACACCTGATGTTCCACGCCTACGAGGCCGTCGCCCGCCGCCCGGCCAGCGATCAGGTTGTGCGTGTGCTAATGACCTTGGGAATGGCGCTGGTGCTGACATTGTTCCTGTTCGCCTTGTTCAACGATCTGACTTGCTAGGCCGCACGGTCCCGAAAAGGCCACGTGACTGCCACATTCCTGCCGAGATTCGATCCTACCTCTGAACCTGAAACGGAGGTGTCTCATGGCATATCTTGACGCAGAATTCGCCAATATCCGCTTGCTATGGTCGCGGGTCGGGGACCGGGTGCTTGTCGCTGTTCTGGTGGCGCTGGCTATCGGGTTGGCAAGCTATCTGTCGCTGCAATACGTGAACGGACCGATCATCATCACGCCCTGATCTGCTGATCGCACCAGGTACATGACCTTGCGTACCCTACGGGGTGCGTTTTGCCGTGTGGCACTTGCGCATCAAGGCAGCGCCTGAACGGCAACAACGCAACGCCGCCGCTACCCCACCTGCCAAAGGGGGTGATTGCTTTGACAACCCCTTCGGAAGCCGCTAGTCACGAGTCCAAAATAATGCGGTTAAACGGGGCCCGATATGCGCGGAATCTTCAAGATGCTGCCATCGCGCAAGGGGGGCATGGCACAGCGCCTGCGCTTCTTCTCTTTGATGGTTTTGTGTTTTATTTCAATGAGTTCGTTTGTGCTCGTGCCTATGGCAGAAGCGCAGACCTATCGTTTTTCCAGCATTGAGATTGAAGGGAACGTTCGCGTAGACGATTCTACCATTCTTAGCGTTGCAAGAATCGGTGCGGGACAGTCGGTCACTGCTGGCCAGATCAGTTCGGCCTATAGTGAACTGGCCGCATCCGGCCTTTTCGAAACCGTAGAGATGGAACCACGCGGCAACCGTCTGCTGATCCGCGTCAAGGAATACCCGATAATCGGCGTTGTCAATTTCGAGGGGAACCGCCGCATCGACGATGATGTCATCGCGGAAGTGGTGCAAGTGCGCGCGGGGCGAGTTCTGTCGCCGGAAATGGTAGAAACCGATGCCCGCGCGATTGCAGCGCTTTACGCGGAGCGTGGCAGAACCGCAGCAGAAGTGACTCCGCAAATCATCCCGCGTGGGAACAACCGGGTCGACCTAGCTTTCGTTGTCCGTGAAGGTAGCGTGGTTGAAATTGAGCGTGTGTCCTTCGTTGGTAACCGCGCATATTCCAGCTACCGTTTGCGCAATGTTCTCAATACCAAGCAGGCAGGTATTCTGCGTTGGCTGATCCAGCGTGACACATTTGTCGAAGACCGTATTGCGCTTGACCGCCAGCTGCTCTCGGATTTCTACCTTGCGCGCGGCTATATCGACTTTGAGATCCTGTCGGTCACTTCGGAAATTGCCCGTGAGCGCGATGGATTTTTCCTGACTTTTAACCTGCGTGAAGGCGAACAGTTCCGCTTCGGAGACGTCACTGTTGTCAGCGAGGTCGATGGTATTAATGCTGCGGACTATGCCGCCGAATTACGTGTGGACGCGGGCGATATCTTTTCGCCCAACACGTTAGAGCTAAACATCGCCCGCATGGAAAATCTGGCGGAACGGCGCGGTCTGCGCTTTATCCGGGCAGAGCCGCGCTTTACCCGCGACAATCGCAACCGCAGGGTGGATGTAGAATTTGCCATTGTGCGCGGCGAGCGCATCTTTGTAGAGCGGATCGACATTCAAGGGAACACCACGACACGGGATGAAGTGATCCGCCGCCAGTTTCAGGTTGCTGAGGGCGACCCCCTGAACCCTCGCAAAATTCGCGAAGCGGCTGCCCGGATCGAAGCGCTTGGCTATTTTGCTGGCACAAGCGTCGAGCCGCGCACCGGGTCTGCGCCCGATCAGGCTGTGGTCGATGTAGAGGTCGAAGAAGCGTCGACAGGATCTCTTGGCTTTTCCGTTAGTTATGGTGCAGGGCAGGGTGTTGGCTTCGGTGTGTCTTTTGCCGAACAAAGCTTTCTGGGTCGTGGCCAACGTGTTGCCATTAGCCTGAACACGGTGAAAGGCTCGCGTGACGTGTCCGCGTCGATCACGGAACCGGCACTTTTGGGCCGTGACCTCGCCTATTCCTTGAGTGTTGGCTATAAAGAGACGTCAGAATTCCAAGGATCGAATTTTGACACCAAAGAAGCCATCTTCAACAACAGCCTGAGCTTCCCGGTCAGCGAATTCGGACGGTTGACCCTACGCCAGGGCCTAATGGCTGAATCATTGAGTGCGCTTCCGGCTGGATCTTCGGATCGTTTGCGCGATGATCAGAACTTTGGGCGAGCAATCACGGGCACTTTGGGTTACAGCTACACGTTCGACACTAGAGACAAAGGCGTCGACCCGACGCGAGGTTGGATTTTCTCGATATCTCAAGACATCGGCATCGGTAATGGTCAACGCCGCTTCCTCAAGACCGAAGCGCGCGCCGGATATAAAATGTCTGTCTTCAACGAGGACATCACGCTTATGGCCGATGGTCGCGTCGGTGTACTGCATATGGCAAACGGGCTGTCGCGCCAACGCGACCGTTTCCAACTTGCAGGCGTGATGAGAGGCTTCGCACCCGGCGATTCCGGCCCACGCGACTTTGCATCGGCAGAGGACGACGTTTTGGGCGGCACGCGTTATGCCGTAGTGTCGTTGGAAGCTCAGTTCCCGTTGGGTTTGCCGGAGGAATATGGTCTGCGCGGCGGGGTCTTTGCGGATATCGGCACTCTGTGGGGCGTCGACGGCGCCTCGCGTCCAGGCATCAACTTGGTCAGCGGTGGCGAAAACTCGGGGGATCGCCATCTGCGCGCAACTTTGGGCGTGTCGCTCTTCTGGGATAGTCCGCTTGGGCCGCTCCGGTTCGACTTCTCGCGCCCGCTCAAGAAGCGTGATTACGACGAATCGCAGAATTTCGACTTCTCGATCGTCTCGACCTTCTAAAGATGCGCGGCTTTTGGGCGCTTGCAGTAATTGCTGTCGCAGGATGTGTTCTTGCGACAGCGACTATCGCTCAGCCCCAGACTGGTTTTTCTTTCGGCGAGGCTGTCGGCCCGTCGAATGGGCCCGGTCTTATCTTGCGCAGCATTGACGAAGAGCGCTTGTTTCGAGAATCCCTTTTTGGACAGCGTGTTTTGTCTGAGATCGATTCTGCATCGCGCGCCTTGGAAGAAGAGAATGCCGCTCTTCTTGAAGAGCTTACTTCCAGAGAGGACGAACTGACACGGTTGCGTGACACGTTAAGCTCGGAAGAATTTCGGGCAGAAGCGGAGGCATTCGACCAGCGTGCCGAAGCAATACGACAGAGCCAGGCGCAGAAACTGGCGCGATTTTCACAATTCGAGGAATCAGAGCGAAGACGTTTCTTTGCGCAAACCGGTCCCGTCTTGCAGCAAGTTCTGGAAGATGAGGGCGCGCAAATCTTGATTGCGGCAGGGGCCATCATCATCGGAGTGCCAGAGATGGACATTACCGACGATGCGATTGCGGCGATCAATGCCGATCTTGGTGACGGCGGTGCGCCGCCTTTCCCTCTGATCCAGCCCTGACAGACGTTTGGGCGCGCTTTGCTTGCCACTTTGGGCTGGCCTTGCTAAGCGCAAGCTTGCGTGGCCAGGATCGTGTTGCGCGCTTGTTCGAGAGGTAAGAGATGTCAGATTCCGCTGCAAATATCGCTACACACGCCGATCTGGCCACGATCATGAAGATCATTCCGCACCGCTACCCGTTCCTGCTTGTGGACAAGGTGCGCGACGTGGTGGCGCGCGAAAGTGCAGTCGGAATAAAAAACGTCACATTCAACGAGCCGCATTTCCAAGGCCATTTCCCCGGCGCGCCTATCATGCCCGGCGTGACAATCGTGGAAGCCATGGCACAGACCGCGGCAGTTCTGGTGGGCCTGACCATCGGCTATGGCGAAAAGGCCCCGTTGGTCTATTTCATGTCGATCGACAAGGCCAAGTTCCGCCGCAAGGTCGTGCCCGGCGATGTTCTGGAGTTACATGTCAAAGTGCTGCGCGGGTCCACTAAGATCTGGAAGTTCGAAGGCACCGCAATGGTCGAGGGCCAGATTGCGGCGCAAGCCGAATTTGCGGCCATGATCGACGCGTCCAGCACCGCACAAGGGTAAGCCCATGTCAGCTATCGACCCCAGCGCAGTCGTCCACCCCATGGCGGTGGTAGAAGAGGGCGCGCAGATTGGCGCGGGTTGCACCATTGGCCCCTTTGCGATCATCGGGCCAGAGGTCACGCTGGCCGAAAATGTAACGGTCAAACCCCATGCGCTTGTGACCGGCTGGACCGAAATCGGCGCGGGTTGCACGATTTTTTCGTTCGCCTCTGTGGGCGAAGTGCCGCAAGATCTGAAATATGCAGGAGAGCGGACGCGGCTTGTGATTGGCCGCAACTGCCGCATCCGCGAGAATGCGACGCTGCATACCGGCACCGAGCAGGGTGGCGGCATCACCCGCATGGGCGAAAATTGCCTTGTCATGGCGGGCGCGCATGTAGGCCATGATGCTCAGGTGGGCAACAATGTGATTCTTGCCAATTACGCCGGTGTCGCGGGCCATGTCGTGATCGAGGATAACGTGATTGTCGGCGCGCTGTCGGGCATTCATCAATTTGTCCGCGTGGGTGAGGGGGCGATCATCGGCGGCGTCAGCCGGGTTACGCATGATGTTATGCCCTTCGGCATGGTTGCGGCCTCTGACGGCACGCTGAACGGGCTGAACCTGATCGGGCTGAAACGCCGTGGCACTGCGCGCGAGGATATCACGGCATTGCGCGAAGCCTACCGCGTGCTGGCCGACACCGACGCGCCGCTGGTGGAAACCGCGCGCAAACTGGCTGAAGAGGCAAAGAGTGATGCGGTGCGCAAGCTGGCCGCGTTCTTCACAGAAGCCTCTGGCCGCAGCTTCCTGCGCCCACAATGACCCGCACGGCGCTGATTGCAGGGCGCGGCGCGCTGCCCGATCTTGTCGCCTCGCGGCTGATGTTGGAAGACGCGCCGCCCGTTTTGGCGGAACTGGAAGGGTTCGAAGGTCTCTCGCTGTCGCGCAACGGGGTAGAGCGCTTTCGGCTGGAGCGCCTTGTGCCGTTCTTGGACAGGCTGGTTGATCTGGGCGTGACCCGTGCGGTTTTTGCGGGCGGGGTGCACCGTCCACGTCTTGACCCGGCATTGCTAGACCCGGCCACGATGCAGCTTTTGCCCCGCATCATGGCGGCGATGGGCCAAGGCGACGACGGCGCGCTGCGCGAGGTGATCGCGCTGATGGTGGAATGGGGAATAGAAGTCGTCGGCGTGCAGGATATCTGCCCAGAGCTGTTGCCCGAACCCGGCCAGCTTGGCGCGCATGCCCCCAACGCCCAAGACCGTAAGGACATCACACGTGGCTTTGCCATTTTGCAGGCAATGGGCGCGGTCGATGTGGGCCAAGGTTGCGTGGTTGCGCGCGGGCAATGTTTGGCTATGGAAGCCCTGCCCGGCACAGATGTGATGCTGGCGCAATTGGCCAGCCTGCGTCCCGGCGCGCTGCCTGAAGGCGGCGTGTTCTGCAAAGCGCCCAAGCCTGACCAAGACCGCCGCATCGACCTGCCTGCCTTGGGCCTGGCCACGGTCGAAAATGCGCACAAAGCGGGCCTGCGCGGGATTGCCGTGCAGGCGGGGGGCGTGCTGATGCTGGACGCGCCCGCCATGATCGTGCGGGCGGATGAGTTGGGGCTGTTCCTACTGGCAGAGCCATGAAGGTGTTCCTGATCGCGGGCGAGCCGTCGGGCGACGCGTTGGGCGCGGCGCTGATGGAGGGCTTGGCCGATCTGGCCCCCGGATGCACCTTCGCAGGCGTGGGCGGCGAGGCGATGGAGGCGGCGGGCCTGACCTCGCTTTTTCCCATGTCCGACCTGTCGGTGATGGGCTTGGCCGAAGTGTTGCCGCGGATCATGCTTTTGCGCCGCCGCATTGCCCAAACGACGCAGGCGATTGCCGATGAAAACCCCGATCTGGTGGTCACTATCGACAGCCCCGACTTCTGCCTGCGCGTTCTGAAAAAAGCCCGCGTCGCGCGGCCCAATCTGCCGGTGGTGCATTATGTCGCGCCTTCTGTCTGGGCGTGGCGGCCGAAACGTGCCGCGCGCATGGCGCCCTTGGTCGATCATGTGCTGGCACTTTTACCGTTCGAGCCGCCCTATATGCAGGCCGAAGGCATGTCGTGCGATTTCGTGGGCCACCCGGTCGTGGCCGCGCCCTTGGCGACGGAAGCTGAAGCGCAAGCAATCCGCCAGTCAGATACGGTGGTTCTGGCGCTGCCCGGCTCGCGCGGGGGCGAGATTGCCCGCCTCGCTCCGCGTTTTGGGCAAGCTTTGGCGCAAGCATTGCCAGAGGGCGCGCAAGTGCTGGTGCCAACGGTCGCGGCGCAAGCCGAGCATATGCGCGCACAAGTGGCCGCTTGGCCCATTCCTGCGCAAGTCCTGACCGACCCGGCCCAAAAACGCGCGGCATTTCGTGCGGCGGATATCGCACTTGCGGCTTCGGGCACGGTTAGCTTGGAGTTGGCGGCGAATGCCACGCCGATGGTTATTGGTTACGATATGTCGTGGTTGACGCGGTTTCTGGCAGAGCGGCTTATCAAGCTGGACACGGTGACACTGGTCAACCTTGTGTCTGAAACACGCGCCGTGCCGGAATGTTTGGGGCGCGACTGCACGCCGGAAAACCTTGCCCGACATTTGCGCGCGCTTTTGGACGATCCCGCCCGACAAGCCGCCCAACGCGATGCCATGCGCCTGACGATGGATCGACTGGGGCAAGGCGGGGACAAGCCGGGTCACCGCGCTGCGGCGTCCTGCCTTGCATTCATGGCTCGGAAAGCGGGTGGTGGTCCAGCACCAGCGCCTTAAGGCGCTCGTCCAGTACATGCGTGTAAATCTCTGTCGTGCCAATATCCGCATGGCCCAGAAGCGTCTGGATCGCGCGCAAATCGGCCCCGCCTTGCAGCAGATGCGTGGCAAAAGCGTGGCGTAGCACATGCGGGCTGACGCGGGCCGGGTCCAGACCCGCCGCAATCGCCATCTCTTTCAATGTCAGGAAAAAGCCAACGCGGCTTAGGTGCCCGGCCTTGCCGCGGGACGGGAACAGCGCCTTGGGTTCGGGTTTGCGCGCGGCGCGCAGGGCGCTGGCTTGCCGGTCCCATTCGGCCAGCCATGCTGTCAGCGCGGCGCGCGCGGGTTGCGACAAGGGCACCATGCGGTCCTTGTTGCCTTTGCCGTTCACCAGGATCATCCGCGGATCGCCCCGCACTGCATTCACTGGCAGGCTGACCAATTCGGTCACGCGCAGGCCGGTCGCGTAGAGCAATTCCATCAGGCAGGTGTTGCGCAGGCGATCGGCTTCGGTCCGGCCCGTGCGGCGGGCGGCGGCCAAAAGCGCCTCGACCTCTGCCATGGACAGCGTTTGCGGCAGTTTGACGGCCTTGCCCGGCCCGGAAAGGCGCGCGGCCGGGTCGTTGTCGCGCCACCCTTCGGCATAGGCGAAGCGAAACATCTGCCGGATCGAAGCCAGCCGCCGCGCCCGCGTTGCCTTGGCCAGACCTTGCGCGTCCAAGTCCATCAGATAGGCTTCGATCTGATCTTGCGCCAGAGTGGTGAAATCCAGACCTTTGCGCCCGCACCATTCGGCAAAGTCCCGAAGGTCGCGCCCATAGGCCAGTTGCGTATTGCGCGCAGCCCCGGTTTCGGCTGCGGCGGCCTGAAGGAAGGTTGAAATCCAGCGCGCTGACTCCCGCATCCCTAGCCGCGCCGTTCCAACAGCAGCAATTCCACCGCGATCTGGCGCGCATCGCGCTCCAACCCCAAGGCCAGCAGCGCGGCAAGGCTCTGTTCGGTCGCCAGCATGTCGCCTTGGCTGGCATCGCCAATCAGCGCCAATGTGTCCAGCAGCAAGCGCCCATGCTCATCTTCCGCCAGCCACAGGCTTTCGGGCGAGGGCAGGGCGGTCGTGTTGAAGGCGGCCTGTATGGCGGGGCCAAAGCCCGCCACAGGCGCGTCCGGCAGCGCCGCGCCACTGGCCAAAGCCAGCGCCAAAGCGCCCTGCGCGGTGGCGGGCGCAAGGGTTGCGGCGCGGTCCAGCCGGGTTTCGGCCAAAAGCAGCATGGTCCATTGCACCCGCGCGGCGGGACCGGTCAAACTGTGGTCGGCCAAGCGCTCTGCAAAAATCCGGGCGAAGGCGCTTTCCATTTCCACCGCCTCGAACAAAGGCCACGCGCTGCCCAGGGCGCTTTCAATGGGTGCGGTGTCTGCACCAACCAGCGCCGCATCCAAAGCCTGCACTGCGCGCACCCGGTCCCACACCCCGCCAGAGGCCGCGGCCCGCCGCTGGCTATAGATGCCCATGAGCCGCTCGGGCTGCATGACACCCGTGCGGGTCAGGCGTTCGGCGGCATCAATCTGGGCGCGCCATCCGCTTGTGCCGCGCAGATCAGCATGGGCAAAGGCCACCGGCAAAGTGCTTGTGCCAACAGATTCGCCCAAAGCTTCCAGCACGCGCCACCCCATCGGTGATAGACGTTGCGGCGGCGGCAGGCTGTGTTCAGCATCTTCTTCTTCCAAGAATCGCTCTAGAAGTTGGGCTTCGGCACTGTCGATTGCGCCAAGCGCACGCGCCGCACCAAGTGACGCATAGGCCGATTGCCATTCGCCGCGCCGTGCAAGGCAGAAAATGCGCGCGGCTTCCCCGCTTGTGCCCGCCAACTGGCCTTCCAGTCGGGCGCAGGCGCGGTCCTCTTCGCCCAAAAGCAAGGCAATGTCGAAAGCGCGGGTGTTCAGGGCCGCTGTTTGGGTTGGCGCGCCCTCAATCAACTGGCTGGCCTGTTCCAGCGCGCCAATTTCGATCAGCTTGTCCAAACGGGCCACAAGCAGCGCACCGGGGGTGTCACCTTCGGCCAGAAGCGGAGGGGAAAATTCGGCAGTTAGAAGCCGCACCAGCATACGCTGTGCCGATGGCACCATATTTGCATCCAGCGCAGCGATCCCTTCGGCCAGAACCGCAACCGGCGTTTGCCCCCACAACTCTCGCGGCAGACCGATGCGGGCTGCCGAAAACAAGCCTGTGCTGTCCAATGTTGCCTGTTCCAGAGGGCTCGACACAATCGCAGCAGATGGCGCGTCGAGCGCTTCTGGAATCGTCTGAGGCGCGCGGCTGGGTGCTGACGGGCCAATGGGCTGGGTCAAGGCTTGCTCCAGCCAGTCTATGGCCGAAAGCGGCGCATTTTGCTGCGCTAGGGCAATCCCCGGCAGGCACAGGGCAAGCACCAGTCCCGCCACGCGCATGGCTAGCCTGCCTCCAACTCTATTGGTTCCGTGACCGGTGCGCGCACGGGCGACATGTCTCCGATATAGGCATAGGCTACAACCGCAATGGCCGCGAGGACCACAAGGATAAGGATCAGTCGAAAGAGGTATTTCATAAGCCTGTTCGTGCCTTCCGGTTGCCCCTTCTTGGCGACGGGGACCGTCTTGGGGGTTTTCCTTTCGCCTCGGTCGCAATATCACGACATAGCAAGTACAGGCCATGAAAACTTGGACCTGTGCAGATCACAAGGGCGCATTCGGCATGAAACTGCACAAGACCGTGGTGCTGGTCGGCATGATGGGCGCGGGCAAGACCGCGATCGGCAAGCATGTCGCCCAAATGCTGGGCGTGCCGTTCCGCGATTCGGACGAGGAAATCGTCGCCGCTGCGCAGATGAGCATTGCCGAGATTTTTGCCCGCGATGGCGAGGCGTTCTTCCGCGATCGCGAGGCAGAGGTGATTGCCCGCCTGCTGCATGGCACGCCCGCCATTCTTTCGGTGGGCGGCGGGGCGTTCTTGCGGGCGGACACGCGCCAGCGTATCCACGAAGATGGCGTTTCGCTCTGGCTGCGCGCCGATCTGGAACTGTTGTGGTCGCGCGTGCGGACCAAGAACACAAGACCCTTGCTACAAAATGATGACCCGCGCGGCACGCTTGCGCGCTTGCTGGATGAGCGCACGCCGTTTTATGAGCAGGCCGATCTTGTCGCCATTGCCGACCCGGCCTATTCCATTGCCGATATGGCGCGCGTGGTGATTGAGCAACTTGGCACCCGCCCCGATGTCTTGGAAGGATATTCCGCATGAGCGTTCAGATTGTCCATGTGCCCTTGGGCGACCGCGCTTATGACGTGGTCATCGGACGGGGGCTTTTGGCCGATGCGCCGCGCTACCTTGCCCCCCATCTGAAGCGCAATCGCGTGGCCATCCTGACAGAATCGCGGGTCGCGGGCTTGCATCTGGACGTGGTCCAGCGCGCCTTGGGCGAAATCTCCAGCTCTGCATTGGCGCTAGAGCCGGGCGAGGGCACGAAGAACTGGGCGGGCCTGACGCAATCTGTCGAATGGCTGCTGGACGAAAAGGTCGAGCGCCGTGATTTGGTCATGGCCTTGGGCGGTGGTGTGATCGGCGATCTGGCGGGCTTTGCCGCCGCCGTATTGCGGCGTGGGGTGCGGTTCGTGCAGGTGCCGACCTCGCTTCTGGCGCAGGTGGACAGTTCCGTGGGCGGCAAGACAGGGATCAACACGCGCCACGGCAAGAACCTTGTCGGCGCGTTCCACCAGCCCAGCCTTGTGCTGGCCGATATCGACCTGCTCGACACCTTGCCCGTCCGCGATTTCCTTGCGGGCTATGGCGAGGTGGTGAAATACGGGCTACTTGGCGACGCCGCGTTTTTCGACTGGCTGGAAGCGAATGGCCCTGCACTGGCGGCGGGTGATCATGGTTTGCGCCAATATGCCGTGCACCGCTCGGTCCAGATGAAGGCAGAGATCGTTGTGCGCGATGAGACCGAACAGGGCGATCGCGCGCTTTTGAACCTTGGGCATACGTTTTGCCACGCTCTTGAAGCGGCGACAGGCTATTCCGACCGCTTGCTGCATGGCGAAGGCGTGGCGATTGGCTGCGCTTTGGCGTTCGAGCTGTCTGCCCGGATGGGCCTCTGCCCGCAGGAAACCCCCAGCCGTGTGCGCGCGCATCTGCGCGCCATGGGTATGGCGACGGATCTGGCCGATATTCCGGGTGAATTGCCCGATGCCGATGCGCTGATTGCTCTTATGGGGCAAGACAAGAAGGTGCAGGACGGGCGCCTGCGCTTCATCCTTGCGCATGACATCGGCGCAGCGTTTGTCTGTGACGATGTGCCAAGCGATCTGTTGCGTGATGTGCTGGACGATGCTTTGGCCGCGCGGCACTAAAGTTGGTCAAATCGCCCGCGGGCCTTAGCTTTGAGGAAACCCAAGGAAAGGCAAACCCATGCTGATGACCCGTCGCGCGTTTGTTGTTGGATCGCTTGGCCTTGCCGGGTGTTCGCGTTTGCCTGCCAGCCCTGACGGGCCGTTGCAGCCGATTACCTTGGAACAGGCCTTTGTCGGCCGCGCGGTGGGCGCGGGTGTGTTTCGGGTGGACCTGACCGGGTCCGAGCGCCGCTTTCGCGTGCGCCTAAACGGGCGGCTGGACGGCGACCGGCTGAGCGTGGTCGAGGATTTCATCTATGACGACGGCGAGGAAAACCGCCTGACATGGGTGTTCGACCGCGCAGGGCCGGGGCGCTGGACCGGGCGGCGGGAGGATACGGTTGGCGTGGCAGAGGTGATCGAGACCGGCACCGAGATCCGGCTGTCCTACCTGGCCGATTTTAACGCGAGCGGCGAAATCACCCGGCTGGGCTTTGAAGATGTGATCTATTTCGGACCGGAAGGCCGCGTCATTAATGACGCCGTGGTCACGCGCTGGGGCTTGCCGGTTGCGCGGGTGCGGTTCGAGACGGTGAAACTGTAAGCAACACCGCCGGGCACGCTGTTCCCTGCCCTTGTAAAATGCAACCCTTTGCATATTATCTTATCGTGTATGGCGGTTTGGCCGCCGAAGGAGTTGCTTTGAAACATGTAGCGCCCAAGCGCCGAGACCCGTTCGAAATGCTGGAAGATGCGCTTCAATCGGGCTGGAACAGACTCGACACCATCCCCTTGAAGGGCGAGGGGGAGTTTCTTGTCCTGACCGTTTCTGGTTTGGTCCGGCTGGCGCGGAACACGAGGACCACGCGCAAGCCGCGCAAGGCAGACGCTTACGGGCCAGAGCGCACGACCGTGAATTCCGTTAAGACAGGCAATTATCTGGGCGCGATGGCGTGGCGTTGGCCGACAGGGGAAGACCGCGCCTAACGCAACAGCGGGTACCGATCTGCTTCCTCGAACACGTCGATGACGCGGGTTCCGGCGGCAATACGGGCATTGTGCACCACGCCCGCCGGTATGGTGTAGCTGTCGCCGGGGCGGTAGATGCGACGATCATCGCCAATGGTGAAATCAATCTCTCCAGCCACGACCGTGCCCCATTGCGCGCCATGCGCATGGGCGGGCAGGTCCATGTCCTGCAAGAAGCTGAAAAACACCACCAACCCGTCAGGCGAGCGTATCGCGCTGGCTTGGACCACATCCGCCGGGAAGGGAATATCCAGCCCCGGCAGCGCGGTTATAAAGTCGGGGAATGCCACCGCGTCAGACCCGCTCTACCGTGACTTTGCCCGCGTCGAAAGCGAGATAATCTTTCAATTGCGAGGCCGCCTCTGTCGGGGCGGTGATGCTATAGGCCGCATTCTCTATCAGGCCTTCGGGGCTGGAGACGTGGTAGAACACACCCGTCCCGCGGTCATCGCATTCCAGCTTTCGCTCGGACGCGTCCAGCACTGCGCCCGCGATATCCTCGCGCGGGAAATAGATTACAAAGGGCCAATCGCGCTGCACTAGTTCCAATGCGCGGGTGCTTTCCCCGATGACAGAGCCCCCGGCGCGAACAACCCAAGTGCCCTCGGCAGGATAAATCTTCAGAATGCTCATTGGCATGGCGCGGTTTCCTTCGTCCTTGGTGCGCGCTTGGCGCAGAATAAGTTTGGCCGGGCCCGGTCAGGCCATGGTCAGCCTTCAAGCGGGGTGCAGGCCCGGTCCAGCCATTTGCGTGTCGCGTCAGACACCAGCGGGGACAAGGACATACGCACACGTGCGTGATAGCGGTTCAGCCAGTCACGCTCGCCCATGGTCAGTTCGCTGGACACTATAAGGCGGCGGTCGATGGGGGCAAGCGTCAAGGTCTCGAACTCTAGCCAATCGCGGGGATCGCCACCTTCTGGTGTGGGACCGGCTCGCACGGCAACAAGGTTTTCAATGCGGATGCCGAAAGCGCCTTCGCGGTAATAGCCGGGTTCGTTCGACAGGATCATGCCCTCGGTCAGTGGCACTTGGCTGATCCGTGACAGTCGCTGCGGGCCTTCATGCACAGAAAGGTAAGCGCCTACGCCATGCCCGGTGCCATGGTCGTAATCCAGACCGGCCAGCCAGAGCGGATAGCGCGCCAGCGCATCCAGATGCCCGCCTGCAACCCCACGCGGAAAGCGCGCCCGCGACAGCGCGATCATGCCTTGCAGCACGTGGGTGAAGCAGCGCGCCTCTAGGTCGCCCACCGGGCCGATGGCGATGGTGCGGGTAATATCGGTGGTGCCGTCCAGATATTGCCCACCGCTATCGACCAGCATCAATTCGCCGGGCATTAGGCGGCGATTGCTGGTATCTGTCACGCGGTAATGCACGATGGCGCCATTGGGGCCGGACCCGGCGATGGTATCGAAGCTGATGTCGCGCAGGGCACCCGTGGCCGCGCGGCAGGCTTCCAGATGGCGCACAAGGTCAATTTCGGTCACAACATGGGCCGGGTCATCCAGCAGTTTTTGCGCCTGCCCGTCCAGCCAGCACAGGAAGTCCGCCATCGCCGCCCCGTCGCGTAGATGCGCGGCGCGCGCCCCGTCCAGCTCGGCGGCGGTTTTGCGCGCCTTGGGCGCAAGGCAAGGGTCTTGCATGGGGGCGATGGCAATGCCCGCCTCTGACAACAGATCGCAAACCGCCAAGGGCGCGCTGGCCTGGTCCACGCGCACCGGGCCGGTTAGACTACGTAGCGCGGGCTCGAACGCTTCGGTTGGGCGCAAGCTGATACCTTGGCCAAGTTCAATCCCGGCGAACTTGGCGGCCTGCGCAAACAGGTCCACGCGCCCATCATTATGCAAAATGGCCAGAGCTTGCACCACCGGCACGCGCGGCAGATCGGCACCGCGCAGGTTCAACAGCCAGCAAATACTGTCTGGCTGGGTCAGAACCGCCGATTGTTGCCCGTTTTGCGCAAGAGCCTGCGCGGCATCCTTGCGTTTCGTGGCGCTCGATAGTCCCGCAAGGCTTTCGGGATATGCCATTGCGCCCCCCATGGGCGGGGCAGGCCGGTCGTGCCAAAGCGGGTTAATCGGGTTGCTAACGCGCTTCATCGACACCCCGCTGCCAGCAAGGTCGCGCTCTAGCGTCTCAATCTCGTCGGGCGTGTGCAGCCAAGGGTCAAACCCGATGACCGCACCATTCGGACAGGAAGCGCGCAGCCAATCTGCCGGGCGCGTTTCAGGCCAAGGCACGATCTCGAATACATCGGCGCATTGACCGCTTGCCTGCACGCGGTAGCGCCCATCGACAAAAACCCCGGCGCGGTCCCGCAAGGCAATGCAGAACCCGGCCGACCCGGTGAAGCCCGTCAGCCATGCCAGCCGCGCATCGCAATCGGCGACATATTCACCCTGATGCAGATCGGCACGCGGCACGATCACCCCGTCCAAGCTGTTTGCGGCCATCGCGTTGCGCAGCGCCGCCAGCCGGGGCGGGCCGTCTTGCGGACGTGACATTACGTCAAAGCTCTGAAACATGGCGGGAATCCTGCGGTGCTTAGGTCGCTCAAGTCGTAGTGCCATGGTCCGTGTCGGTCAATGCAAGCGTTTCGCGCAGTCGCGCGACACGCTTGCGCACACGTTCTGCTGCGTCCTCTACGCTCTGGATATCGTCTTGAAGAACAAGCGCCTTGCGTGCATGCTGCAAAGCATGGTGTGACATGGCCTGAACAGGGTCCAAGAAAGGCGTGCCCCCCGCTACGAGCAAGGCGTCGAGGCGGTTTTGTACGATCAGCCCAATCTCGACCAGACCAGCGCCGTCGCGTGCAGGAGCAGCAAAAGCGTCTTGTAGCAAATCGGCCAGCCGCAACGGTGGAACCAAGACATCGGGGAAGCGCCCTTGTGGCTCTGTCGAGTCCCAAAGGCACAAGAGCCGGACCTGCCTGCCCATTATGTCGATCGCAGTTCCGGGGTCATTGACTGCGGGCGATAAAGCGCGAGAGGCGATTTCCGACATGGACAACACGCCAAACCTTGGGTCCTGCTCGAAATTGCGCGCACGTCCGATCACGAAACAGGCACGGATAGTCTCGCAATCTTCGTCTTCCAAAGGTTGCATGTGGCAAACTTCGGCCAAGGCGACGCCGGATGACACGAACTTGCCCGGCAAAACCCGTAAAGCCACCGGAACGCCCAAGCGCTTTGCGATAGTTTGCAGCGCAGCCATGTCTATCGTCTGGATGTATCCAGTGCTTTTGCATAGCACAACTGCCGTACCGAGACCGGCCTGCAGCATCGCATCGGGTAGCGCGGCGCCCCCCATGTAAGGGTCGGCCACTCGTGTACGCAGGGCGTCTGCTGTTGCCTCTTCTAATCGGGTGATCGTATCGGCCAAGCGTCCGTAATTGGCCAAATGCCCGATCCAGCGTACCAATTGCACCACCACCAGTGTCAGCACCACCAGCGTGGCCATGAACAAGACAAGCCGCCCTGCCGCCCCGTAAAGCGCGATCTGCAAGCCGCTGATTGACACAAGGCTGAAAACAAACGCCCCCACGAAAGACGCCAAAACCTGCTGGGTGGTTGTGTCGTTTTGTAGCAGCACCGTCGCGCGCGGCGTGGCCGATGACGCCGCTGCCCCGAAGGCCGTCAGCATGATCGACACCGAAAACGTCGTCACTGCCAGCATGGACGAAGCAAGGATCTGCAACAAAACCATCACCGCCTCGGTCGAGATGAGGTCGGTCTGAAACAGGTTGATCAGGGGTGCGCCAAAGGCGGCCAGCAGCGCCACGACCAGCCCCGCTAGCCCGTAAAGTGCGATATGAACCCAGATCTTGTTGAAGAACTGGCCCAGATGCCATGACCAAATGTGCATCACTGTCCCTATGTCTGATGGGTCACGCTAGGTTGAACGTAATTTAAACGCCAGATAGCAAAACCCCCGGCACGCGCGGTGCCGGGGGTATTTTTCAAGCAAAGGCGTCGCTTAGTTGCGCTCTTTGTCCACCATCTTCGATGCGCCAATCCACGGCATCATCGCACGCAGCTTCGCGCCGACCTGCTCGATCTGATGCTCGTCATTGATGCGGCGGGTGGCCTTGAAGAAGGGCTGGCCCACGGCGTTTTCCTGCATGAAATCACGAACGAATTTGCCCTGCTGGATGTCGGTCAGAACCGCTTTCATGCGCGCCTTGGTTTCGTCATAGGGCAGAATCCGCGGGCCGCTGACATATTCGCCATACTCGGCGGTGTTCGAAATCGAGTAGTTCATGTTCGCGATGCCGCCTTCATAGATCAGGTCGACGATCAGCTTCACCTCGTGCAAGCACTCGAAATAGGCCATTTCCGGCTCATAACCGGCTTCGACCAGCGTCTCGAAACCCATGCGGATCAGCTCGACCAGGCCACCGCACAGAACGGCCTGCTCGCCGAACAGGTCGGTTTCGCATTCCTGACGGAAGTTGGTTTCAATGATCCCGGACCGCCCGCCACCGATGGCAGAGCAATAGGACAGGCCGATTTCCATCGCGCGGCCCGTGGCATCCTGATGCACCGCAACAAGGCAAGGCACGCCGCCGCCCTTGGTGTATTCGCTGCGCACGGTGTGGCCGGGGCCCTTTGGCGCCATCATGATCACGTCCACGCCCGGCTTCGGCTCTATCAGGCCGAAATGCACGTTCAGGCCATGCGCGAAAGCAATCGCCGCGCCATCGCGCAGGTTGTCATGGACGTATTTCTTGTAGGTCTCTGCCTGAAGTTCGTCGGGCATGGTGAACATGATCAGGTCGCACCAAGCGGCCGCTTCGGCGATGCCCATGACCTGCAAGCCCTCGGCTTCGCATTTCTTGGCGCTGCTGGACCCTTCGCGCAGGGCAACAACCACGTTCTTTGCGCCCGAATCGCGCAGGTTCAGCGCATGGGCATGGCCTTGGCTGCCATAGCCCAGAATGGCCACTTTTTTGTCTTTAATCAGGTTCACATCGCAATCGCGATCGTAGTAGACGCGCATAGCCGCCCCTCCATTGGTGTTACATTGCTGCGCAGCATAGGGGCTTTGGCCAAAAATTCGTTTCAAACTTCTGAAGATTTCGTATATTTCTGCAAAAATCATTCACTGATCTAATAATTCTGAAATATCCATGCAGATCGACGATACCGACCGCCGCCTCTTGCGCCAGCTTTTGGCCAATCCCATGGCTGCGACTGCCGACCTCGCCACCCGCGCGGGTGTGACCGAGGCAACCTGTTGGCGCCGGCTTGACCGCTTGCGCGCGCGCGGCATCTTGCGGGGCCAGCAAGCTGTGATCGACTGGCGCGCGCTCGGCTTTCAGGTCGAGGTCTCGCTCCGCGTCACCCTCGACAAAACCAACCCGCGCGCCTTTGACGAATTCATCGCGCAGGCCCGTCTTGTGCCCGAAATGCTGGAAATCCAGACCTTTCTGGGCCGCGTCGACTTGCGCCTGAACATCATCGCGCGCGACATGGCGCATTATCAAGACATCTACCGCGACCGCATCCTGACGCTGCCGCATATCACAGATCTTGAAGCACTGATGCATCTTTCCGACATAAAATCCGACGAAAGCCTGCCGATATGATCTTCATCCTTGTCCAAATTTCCCGGGGTGAATGGGCCGCGCCTGCGGCCCAGAGGGGCAGCGCCCCTTTGTCGCGGTCCACTCCATGATCGCGCTCGACGATCTTGACCGCCAGATGCTGCGTCTGCTGGTCCAAGATGCCACGCTTTCGGCAGGGGCGCTGGGCCGCAGCTTGGGCCTGAGCCAACCCGCAGCATGGCGCCGCCTCAAACGCCTGCGCGATGCCGGCGCGATTGCCCGCCACAGGCTTGATCTGGACCTGCCCGCGCTGGGCTTTGGCGTGACCGTCTTTCTCGGCATCACGCTCGCTGCCAAGGGCCGCGTTAGCTTGGTCGATTTCGAACGCGCCGTCTCTGCCATTCCCGAAGTGCAGACCGTGCAGCATGTGCTGGGCCTCTATGATTACCGCCTGCGCGTCGTCGCCCGCGATCTGTCAGATTTCGAACGTGTGCTCCGCCGCCGCATCATGACCCTGCCGGGAGTCGGCGCGGTTGATGCGAATGTGCTTCTTTCCGAAGAACGCTTGCCCGGTCCGCTATAGCCAATTGACCAAACTGCCCCCTTGGGGCATGACGCGCCCATGTTGATTTACAAGATATTCCGCCGCCCCGAATGGGATGACATGAAGGCCAAGGGCGAAACCCTTGGTGCACCGATAGACTTGGCCGATGGCTACATCCATTTCTCGACCGCCGAACAGGTTATGGAAACTGCCGCCAAGCATTTCGTGGGGCAAAGTGACCTTGTCTTAGTCGCAGTTGACCCCGACACGCTTGGCGCGGCGCTGAAATGGGAAGTCTCACGCGGGGGTGCCCTTTTCCCACATCTTTATCGCGCATTAACCATGGCGGATGTTGTCTGGGACACGTCGCTGCCCTTGGGCGCAAGCGGCCACATTTTCCCGGAAGGTTTGGTATGAGCAGGCTCGAGCGTCTGGGTTTGACAGCCCTGCGCAGCTTTGATCCGGAAACCGCGCATGGCCTTGCGATCAGGGCGCTGCAATCGGGTCTTGCGCCGCTGCCGCGCCCTGTCGCCTCTTCCCGCCTGCATACACAGATTGCAGGGCTGGACCTGCCCAACCCGGTTGGTCTTGCCGCCGGGTTCGACAAGAACGCCCAAGCCCTTGCTGGCCTGTCGCGCGCGGGCTTCGGCTTTGTCGAGGTGGGCGCCGCTACGCCCCGCCCGCAACCCGGCAACCCGCGCCCGCGCTTGTTTCGGCTGCCAGAGGATCGCGCTGTCATCAACCGTTTCGGCTTCAACAACGAGGGCGCACAGGTCATCGCCGCGCGCTTGGCCAAACGGCCCAAGGGTATGGTGTTGGGCCTGAACCTTGGCGCCAACAAGGACAGCGCCGACCGCGCGGGTGATTTTGCCCAAGTGCTGCGCATCTGCGGCGCGCATGTCGATTTCGCGACCGTCAATGTTTCCTCTCCCAACACCGAAAAGCTACGCGACCTGCAAGGCGCGGCGGCGCTTACAGCGCTGTTGCAAGGCGTTATGCAGGCACGCGCGGAACTCGCGCGCCCGATCCCGATCTTCCTGAAGATCGCGCCCGATCTGAACAACGATGAGCTTGCCGAAATCGCAGGCGTCGCGCGCGAAACCGGGGTCGACGCGATCATTGCCACGAACACGACGCTCGCGCGGGAAGGTTTGAAAAGTGCAAGTGCTGGTGAAAAAGGCGGGCTTTCCGGCCAGCCATTGTTCGAAATGTCCACCCGCGTGCTGGCACAATTGTCGCGACTGACCGAGGGGAAGATTCCCCTTATCGGGGTTGGCGGCGTCGGCAGTCCAGAGCAAGCCTATGCCAAACTTCGTGCCGGAGCGTCGGCTGTCCAGCTTTATTCGGCACTGGTCTACGAGGGACTATCGCTTGTCCCTCGCCTCAGTCAGGGGATGCTTGCGCTCATGGACCGCGACGGCTTTTCCACGATCCAGGATGTCGTCGGCACGGGCCGTGCGGACTGGCTTTAGCCTTTTCATCCTTGCAAAAAATATCCTGGGGTGAATGGGCCCGCAGGGACCAGAGGGGTAAAGCCCCTCAGACGCCCTTGGCCACCCGCCGCTCCAGCCGCGGATACAGCAAGCCCAAAAACACCGCGCGCATGATGTTCAATAGCATCAGCGCCGACCACAGCGCCGTATTCCCGTAAACCGGCACAAAGGCCCAAATCACAACAGCATAGATCGCCACCGCCAGCACGACCGTGTTGCGCATCTCGCGCGTGCCGGTCGCGCCGATGAAAATGCCATCCAGCATATAGGCCGCACAGCTTGCCAGCGACAGCGCGGCGACGAAGGGCAGATAGGCAATGGCCGCATCCTGGACGCCCGGGTCTTTCGCCATTACGTCGATCACCGCAGGCCCTCCCAGCAGGAAAACCACGGCCATCAGCCCCGCCAGCGCAAAGGCCCAGACCCCGGCACGCAGGCCCGCTTGGCGCATTTGCCCCACAGCGCGCGCACCGACCGCTTGACCGACCAGCGCTTCGGCGGCAAAGGCGAAACCGTCCAGCGCATGCGCAATGATCATGAGGAATTGCCAAAGTATTTGGTTTGCCGCCAGTTCCACATCGCCAAA
>CAYNWX010000125.1:0-9743 GCA_964401005.1 uncultured Natronohydrobacter sp. | reverse complement strand
ACCGCGCGAACCCCGACCGTGCGACCCGCGGCTACCGCGGGAACCGGAACCCTTGCTGCCACGCGAGCCACGGCTGCCGCGCGAACCGGAGCCTTTGCTGCCACGCGAACCGCGACCATACGACCCGCGGCTGCCACGCGAACCGGACCCTTTGCTACCGCGCGAACCGCGACCATACGAACCACGGCTACCGCGCGAACCAGACCCTTTGCTACCGCGCGAGCCGGAACCCCTGGACCCGCGGCTACCGCGCGAACCGGACCCTTTGGACCCGTAGGACCCGTGTCCTTTTTCATCGTCGTTCTTGCTATACTTCGACGACCATGCTTTGAAAAATCTTGCCATTGCCTGTCTCCAATCGTTTTTTCACCATGCCTACTAGCGAGCGGCATTAAGAAATCCTTAAGGGCAGAATGTGGCGATCTACGTCGAAAAGCGCCTCGCTTCGCCATGATTTTGACGCTTTTTCAAAGCGTTATATCTTTTCTGGAAACAGTTTTGCCGTGTGGAACCGCTCTGGGGCCTGAAATGGCAACAACATATCATCCCGAAACACAGGGGTTCCGGCGAATCAGAAGCCAACCGAAGCGGTTTCGCTCTTGAAAAACGGACCTAGGACATTTCCGTGCATGTGCTCTGGCAGTCAGAATAGATGGCCTACATCTCTTCGACCAGTACCACGCCATCAAGTGATTTGACCGCCCCTTTAACTTGCGGGGTGATGGCGAAAAGCTGTCCGGTATCTATGTCGTATTCCTGTCCGCGTTCCGGATCGGTCACGCAAAACCACAATGGCCCGCGCGCTTGTCCCTTGCCGTAGCGCGCCAGCAGGTTCGCAACGGCGCCAATCGCATCGGGCGTGGCGACATGAACGCGCAACCCGTCCGCGCCTGCATCAGCCACGACTGCGTCGATCGGTTGAATACTGCGCGCCAGCAATTTCATCGTGTCGGCTTCCATTGTCGCCTCAACGCCTATGACCACGTTCTGCCCCGGTTCAAGGTATTGCCGGCCCGCCTCCAACGCCTCGGAAAACACGGTCACTTCATACAGGCCCGTCGGGTCGGACAATTGCACAAAGGCAAAACGGTTGCCGCGCGCCGATTTGCGTTCCTGCCGAGACGACACGGCTCCCGCGATCCGCGCGACAATCCCGCCGCCCTTTGCCTGTTTCTCGATCTCGGCCAGCGTCAGGACCTTCTTGCGCTTCAGCGCGCCCGCGTAATCATCCAGCGGGTGCCCGGACAGGTAGAACCCAACGGCCTGATGTTCCGCAGCCAGCCGTTCGGTGGGCAGCCAATCATCCCCTTGGGCCATACGCGGTTCGGGAATATCCGTGCCAGCCTCGCCGAACAAAGAGACCTGATTGGACGCGCGCGCCTCAAACACCGCTGCCGAATAGGTCACAAGCGCATCCAGACTGTCGAACACGCGGCGGCGGTTGCGGTCCAACTGGTCGAACGCCCCCGCGCGCGCCAGCATTTCTAAAGCGCGCTTGCCCACGCGTTTCAGGTCCACCCGGCGGGCCATATCATAAAGCGTGGCGAAGGATTTGTCGCCGCGTCCCTCGACCAGCAGGCGCATGGCATCGACACCCACATTCTTCAGCGCGCCAAGCGCATAAACCAACGCGCCATCCTTCACGTCGAACCGCGCGCGGGAGCGGTTTACACAAGGCGGGATGACGGCAATGTTCAGTCGGTCGACCTCACGCTTATACACCGCCAGCTTTTCGGTCAGATGAATATCGCAATTCATCACCCCGGCCATGAATTCGACTGGGTAATTCGCCTTCAGATAGGCGGTCTGGTAGCTGACCACGGCATAGGCGGCGGCGTGGGACTTGTTGAAACCGTAATTGGCGAATTTCTCCAGCAGGTCGAAAACCTCGCCTGCCTTTTTCTCATCAACCCCGTTTTCAATCGCGCCCTTCACGAATTTCGGGCGTTCCTTGGCCATTTCTTCGGCGATCTTCTTGCCCATCGCGCGGCGCAGCAGGTCCGCGCCGCCAAGCGAATAGCCAGCCATGACCTGCGCGATCTGCATCACCTGTTCCTGATACACGATGATGCCTTGGGTTTCCTCAAGGATATGGTCAATCGAAGGATGGATGGATTCGAGCGCCTTTTGCCCGTTCTTCACCTCGCAATAGGTCGGAATATTCTCCATCGGGCCGGGGCGGTAGAGCGCCACAAGCGCCACGATGTCTTCGATGCAGGTGGGTTTCATGCGCCGCAGCGCATCCATCATGCCAGAGCTTTCCACCTGAAACACCGCCACGGTGCGGGCGCTGGCGTATAGCTCGTAGGTCGGCTTGTCATCGAGCGGGATGGCATTGATGTCCAGCTCCACGCCGCGGCGTTTCAGCAATTCAACGGCGTTTTGAATAACCGTCAAGGTTTTCAGGCCCAGAAAGTCGAACTTCACCAGCCCGGCTTGTTCCACCCATTTCATGTTGAACTGCGTGGCGGGCATGTCAGAGCGCGGGTCGCGGTAAAGCGGCACCAACTGGTCCAGCGGGCGGTCCCCGATCACCACCCCTGCCGCGTGGGTGGACGCATTGCGCAACAGCCCTTCGAGTTTTTGCGCATGGGTCAGCAGGCGGTCGACCACCTCTTCCGATTTGGCCATTTCGCGCAGGCGGGGTTCATCTGCAAGCGCCTTTTCAATGCTAACGGGCTTGACACCTTCGACCGGGATCATCTTGGACAGTTTATCGACCTGCCCGAACGGCAGTTGCAGCACGCGCCCCACATCGCGCACGGCGGCCTTGGACAGCAAAGCGCCGAAGGTGATGATCTGGCCAACCTTGTCATGGCCGTATTTTTCTTGCGTGTAGCGGATCACCTCTTCGCGGCGGTCCATGCAGAAGTCGATGTCGAAATCGGGCATGGACACACGTTCGGGGTTCAAGAACCGCTCGAACAGCAGCGCATAGCGAAGCGGATCAAGGTCGGTGATGGTCAGCGCATAGGCCACAAGGCTACCCGCACCCGACCCGCGCCCCGGCCCTACGGGGATGTCCTGCTCTTTCGCCCATTTGATGAAATCGGCCACGATCAGGAAATAGCCGGGAAATCCCATGCCTTCGATAATGCCCAGCTCGAACTCCAGCCGTTTTTCATACTCCTCAACCGGGGCGGCATGCGGGATGACGGCCAGACGCGCTTTCAGCCCCTCGCGGGCCTGACGGCGCAATTCCTCGACCTCGTCCTCGGCAAAGCGCGGCAGGATGGGGGCGCGTTTCTCGGCCTTGTAAGCGCAGCGGCGCGCAATCTCGACCGTGTTATCGATCGCCTCTGGAAGATCGGCGAACAGTGCCGCCATTTCCTCTGGCGATTTCAGGTAATGCTGGGGCGTCAGGCGGCGGCGGCGGGCCGCTTGGTCCACATAGGCACCTTCCTTGATGCACAGAAGCGCATCATGCGCCTGATACATATCGGCCTTGGGGAAATAGACGTCATTCGTGGCCACCAAGGGCAAGCCCAGCGCGTAAGCCATCTCAACAAAGGGGCGCTCTGTCACGCGCTCGGCCTCCATCATCTGGCCGTCGTCGCCCGCGTGGCGCTGCAATTCGACATACAGACGGTCCGGGAAAGCGCGCGCCAAACGCTCCAGCAAAGCTCGGGCTTTCGGCATCTGGTTGGTCTGGATCAGCTTGCCCACCGCGCCTTCGGCCCCGCCCGTCAAGCAGATCACACCGTCCGAATGCGCCTCCAACTCCTCCAACGTTACCTGTGGAACGGGGCGGTCCTTGGGCAGATAGAGGCACGAGTTCAGCGCCATCAGGTTCATGTAGCCCGCCTCTGACTGGGCCAGCAGGACGATGGGCGCAGGCATTCGCAGCTTTTCACCGGGCGCGGGCGGGTCGTAAGCCAGTGACACCTGACAGCCCAAGATAGGCTGCACCCCCATGCCAGAGGCCAGAACCGAGAATTCCAGCGCCGCGAACATGTTGTCGGTATCGGTAACTGCAATCGCCGGATAGCCCTTTTCCGCACAGGTCTTTACCAGCTTTTTCAGCGGCACCGCTCCTTCCAGAAGCGAATACTCGGTATGGGTGCGCAGATGGATGAAACGGGGGGTGTTGGTCATGGACCGAGTGTAGTGCAGACGATTCCGGCCTAAAAGGTCGAATGGCCATCTTGCAGGCAATTTTCATCGGCGGCCCGACATTATGCAGCTTTCGCTTGCCAGCGACGCATTGTCACGGTTTCTTGTGGGACGGTCGAAAACAGCAGGGGTTCCCCAAAACATGCCAGACACCGCGCCCCTGTTGCAGCTTTCCGGCCTGACCAAGGCTTATCCGGGCGTGGTGGCCAATGACGATGTGTCCTTCAACATCGGTCCCGGCCAGATTCACGCGCTGCTGGGCGAGAATGGCGCGGGCAAATCGACACTTGTGAAAATGATCTACGGGCTGGTGAAGCCGGATAAGGGCGAGATGCGGCTGCGCGGGCAGGCTTATGCGCCCGGCCAGCCATCCGACGCGCGACAAAGCGGCATTGCGATGGTGTTCCAGCATTTCAGCCTGTTCGATGCACTGGACGTGGCCGAAAACGTGGCCCTTGGCATGGAAAACCCGCCCCCCCTTCGCGATCTGTCCAAGCGCATCCGGGACGTGTCCGAAGCTTATGGCCTGCCACTGGACCCTACGCGCTTGGTGGGCGAATTGTCGGCAGGCGAGCGTCAGCGGGTCGAGATCATTCGCTGCCTGCTGCAAGACCCCAAGCTTCTGATCATGGACGAACCCACCAGCGTTCTGACCCCGCAAGAGGTGGACATCCTGTTCCGCACCCTGCGCAAGTTGTCGGACGAAGGCACGGCGATCCTGTATATCAGCCACAAGCTGGAAGAAATTCGCGCGCTGTGTTCAGAAGCGACCATCCTGCGCAGCGGCAAAAAGGTCGCCACCTGCGACCCGCGCGAGAAATCCGCGCGAGAACTGGCCGAATTAATGGTCGGCCAATTGCTGACCCCGCCCGAACGCCCCGCGCGGCCCTTTGGCGAGGTGGTCTTGCAGGTGGATGGGTTGTCGCTGGCCTCGAACAACCCGTTCGGCACCTCGCTGAAAGACATCAACTTCGCCCTGCGCGCGGGCGAGGTGCTGGGCATAGCGGGCGTGGCGGGCAATGGGCAGGATGAATTGCTTTTGGTGCTGTCGGGCGAATTGCAAAGCCCGCCCGACCGCGTGCACCTGTTGGGGCAGCCCGTGGGCCATCTGGGCCCGAACGGGCGGCGGGGCTTGGGCGTGGTCGCAGCTCCCGAAGAGCGGTTGGGCCACGCCGCCGCCCCGGATATGAGCCTGACCGAAAACGCTTACCTGTCGGGGGCGCATCGCAAAGGGTTGGTAAAGAACGGCTTCATCGACTGGGGCAAGACACGCGCCTTTGCCGAAAGCGTGATCGCGCGCTTCGACGTGCGCACGCCGGGGCCGCATGTGGTGGCGCGCGCGCTTTCCGGCGGCAATTTGCAGAAATTCGTCATCGGGCGCGAGATTGAACAAAACCCCGCCGTCATTATCGTAAACCAGCCCACATGGGGCGTGGACGCATCCGCCGCCGCCACCATCCGCCAAGCCCTGCTGGATCTGGCCAGCCAAGGGGCGGGCGTGGTGGTCATCTCCCAAGACCTTGATGAATTGTTGGAAGTGGCCGACAGTTTCGCCGCCCTGAATGAAGGCCGCCTGACCAAGCCGCGCCCCGCCAAAGGGCTGACAGTGGATGAAATTGGCCTGATGATGGGCGGCGCACATGGGATGCACATGGCCGAGGGGGCAACCGCATGATCCGGCTGGAAAAGCGCCTCGCACCGTCGAAACGCGCGCAATATCTGAACCCGTTTCTGGCCGTGGCGCTGACCATGGTCGCGGGCGGGCTGATGTTCGCCGCGCTTGGCAAAGACCCGATCGCGGCCATCCGGCTGATCTTCTTCGACCCAATCTTCTCGGCTCAATTCGGCAGCTTCTCGCGCCCGCAACTGCTGATCAAATCGGCGCCGCTGATCCTGATCGCGGTGGGCTTGGCCATCGGATTTCGCGCCGGCATCTGGAATATCGGGGCAGAGGGGCAATACATCATCGGCGCTTTGTGCGGCGCGGGCGTGGCGCTGGCGTTCTACCCGATAGAGGGGTGGTATATCTTCCCCATGATGGTGATCGCGGGCGCTTTGGGCGGGTTTTTGTGGGCCATGATCCCCGCTATTCTGAAAACCCGGTTCAACACCAACGAAATCCTCGTCTCGCTTCTGTTGGTCTATGTGGCCGAACGCCTGCTGGCCGCCATGGCGCTTGGGGCCATGCGCAACCCGGACATCGCGGGCTTTCCCGGCTCGCGCGATTTGCGCCGGTATGAAAGCGCGCATAACGCAGACCTGATTGCCAATACCGGCATGCATTGGGGCGTTGTCGCGGCCATGATCGCGGTGATCTTCGCCTATATCATGATGACCCGCCACAGCCTTGGCTACCAAGTGCAACTGGCCGGCCAAGCCCCGCGCGCGGCGCGGTTTGCGGGCGTGTCGCCCACGCGGCTGGTTGTGATCTGTCTGGGCATTTCCGGCGTGTTGGCGGGCTTGGCAGGCATGTTCGAGGTCAGCGGCCCCTCGGGCCAAGTGCGGATCGACTTTGCCAGCGGTTATGGCTTTACCGCTATCATCGTGGCGTTTCTGGGCCGGTTGAATCCAATCGGCATTGTTCTGGCCGGGCTTTTGCTGGGCCTGACTTATATCGGCGGCGAGCTATCCCAGATGATGCTGCAACTGCCCGGTGCTGCGATTCAAGTGTTCCAGGGGATGCTGTTGTTCTTCCTTCTGGCGCTGGATTTCCAGACGAATTACCGCCTACGCTTCACGAAAGGGGCGCGCGCATGATCCTTGGGTCCATTCAACCCGCTGTCTTGATCGCCGCGCTCATGGTCGCGGCCACGCCCATTCTGCTGGCGGCCATTGGCGAATTGGTCGTGGAAAAGGCAGGGGTTCTTAACCTTGGGGTCGAGGGAATGATGATCCTTGGCGCCGTTGCGGGCTTTATCGTGGCAGTGCAGACCGGCAACCCGACCTTGGGCTTTATCGGCGCGGCGGTCGCGGGCGGGCTGTTGGCGCTGCTATTCGCATTGCTAACCCAAGTTCTGATGGCTAACCAAGTCGCCTCTGGCCTTGCGCTCACGCTGTTCGGGCTAGGGCTTTCGGCACTTCTGGGGCAGGCCTATGTGGGCATTTCGCCCCCGCGCACGCCCAAGCTGGACCTTGGACCGCTCTCGGACATCCCCTTTCTGGGCCGTGCGGTCTTCAGCCATGACGCGCTGGTCTATCTGGCCATTGCCATCGTCATCGGCGTGTGGTGGTTTCTGAAATACAGCCGCGCGGGGCTGATCCTGCGCGCCGTGGGCGAAAACCACGATGCGGCGCATGGGCTTGGCTACCATGTCAAACGCGTGCGCGCGCTGGCCATCATGTTCGGCGGTGCCTGCGCGGGGTTGGGCGGGGCCTACCTGTCGCTGATCCGCGTGCCGCAATGGACCGAGGGCATGACCGCAGGCGCGGGCTGGATCGCGCTCGCGCTGGTTGTGTTCGCAAGCTGGCGGCCATTCCGGGCGCTGGCCGGTGCCTATCTGTTCGGCGGAATCGTTGTTTTGCAACTGAATCTGCAAGCGGCAGGGGTCAAGATACCCGTCGAATACTTGTCAATGTCGCCCTACCTGATAACGATCATCGTGCTTGTTTTCATTTCGTCGGGCAAGGCGCGCGGGTCGCTGAACGCGCCCGGATCGCTGAACCGACCCTTCCACGCCTCTGGCTGAGGCAATTCGCTGCCATAACAACAGGGAGAAACACCTAAAATGACCCTCAAAACCATCCTCGGCGCGGCCACCGCATTTGGCCTTGCGCTTGCTGCGCCGGCCTTTGCCCAAGACCCGACAAAGGTCGGCTTCATCTATGTTGGCCCGATTGGTGACCACGGCTGGAGCTACACCCACGACCAAGGCCGTCTGGCGGTCGAAGCCGAATTTGGCGATGCGGTCGAAACCACCTATATCGAAAATGTCGCCGAAGGCCCCGATGCCGAACGCGTCATCACCCAGATGGCGCTTGGCGGCGCGGATATCATTTTCGCCACATCTTTTGGTTATGGCGCGGAGATGAACAACGTGGCGGCCCGCTTCCCCGACATCAAGTTCGAGCATGCGACCGGCTATATTCAAGAACAACCCAATATCAGCCTGTATAACGCGCGCTTCTATGAGGGCCGCGCTGTGATCGGGCATATTGCGGGCAAGATGACCGAAACCAACAAGATCGGCTATATCGCGTCTTTCCCGATCCCCGAAGTGATCATGGGCATCAACGCAGCCTATCTGGCCGCCAAGGCTGTGAACCCGGATGTCGAATTCTCGATCATCTGGGCATATACTTGGTATGATCCTGCACAGGAAGCCGCCGCCGCCGAAGCGCTGATTGAACAGGGCGCAGACATCATCATGCAGCACACCGATTCCACCGCGCCGCTGACGGTCGCGCAGGATGCAGGCGTGATGGGCTTTGGCCAAGCGTCCGACATGTCGGGCTTTGCACCGGATTCGCACCTGACCGGCATCGTCGATGTCTGGGCGCCCTATTACATCGAACGGGTCAAAGCCGTGATGGACGGCACTTGGGAACCGGTCAATGTCTGGCACGGTATTGCCGATGGCATGGTGGGTTTTGCCCCCTTCAACGACAAGATCCCGGCAGAGCTGCGCGCCGAAGCTGAGGGTATGATCGCCGCCATCGCAGAAGGCAGCTTCCACCCGTTCACCGGCCCGATCAACCGTCAGGACGGCACGCCTTGGCTGGCCGAGGGCGAAGTGGCCGATGACGGCACCCTTCTGGGCATGGATTTCTATGTCGAAGGCATCACCTCGGAAATTCCGAACTGATCCACCACTTTAGGACAGCGTTGCTACCCCCGGCCCCGGCCGGGGGTTTTGCTTTAGGACAACATCAATGTATCGATCCAGTCAGCCTGCGCCATGGTCGCCCTGTAACCTTCATCAATTGCCTGTGACGCAAGATGAAACTGCATGATGTTCATATGCGCCAGCCGTGCTGAAATCAGGACATGGGGCGCATCCGCGGCAAGTCTGGCGCGGCGGATCTGGTCACTCATCATGTCGATCGTGGCATTGATCAAGGCGGTATAGCTGGGCGGGTTCGGGTCTTTTGACGCGGCTTCATTGGTTCCGGATTGCCAGAAGCGGGTCAGCGCATCCGGCAGTTTCTCTGAAACTTGGTCCACCATCTCGGAGAAATCCGGCAGGCCCGGCCAATCCTGCCCCGGCGTCCAGAACAAGCCTCCGGTGGCGGCATTTGGGTTCACCGCAACAACCACACGGGCGCCTGCGGCGGTCAAGGGTGTGATTGGCACCGGGTTCACCACCCCGCCATCAATCAGCCAGCGCCCGTCGATGCATACGGGGCTGAGAATACCGGGAATGGCGACGGAGGCGCGCGTGGCGCTTGCCAGCGGACCATTTTGAAGCCAGACTTCTTGCCCGCTGGAAAGATCGGCGGCCACGGCTATGAAAGGCAGGCTTAGATCCTCTATCCGGCAATCAAGGCCGATTTCTTCCAGCATCTTAGCGATGCTGGTGCCACCAACCAAGCCGCCCCCGGTCAGCCGCATGTCGATCAGCGACCAGACCCGGCGCGGGGTTAGAGCGCGCGCCCAGTCCTCTAGCGCATCCAGCGCGCCGCCAGCATAGGCC
>CAYNWX010000124.1:0-49048 GCA_964401005.1 uncultured Natronohydrobacter sp. | reverse complement strand
CTGAACAAGGATCTGGGCTTTACCGATGCCGACCGCGTGGAAAATATCCGCCGCGTGGGCGAGGTGGCACGCCTGATGACAGATGCCGGTCTGATCGTGATCACGGCCTTCATCTCTCCCTTCCGGTCAGAACGCGATATGGTGCGCGGCATGATGCAGCCGGGCGAGTTTATCGAGGTCTTTATCGATACCCCCTTGGAAGAAGCCGAAAAGCGCGACGTGAAGGGCCTGTATGCGAAAGCGCGGGCAGGGCAGTTGAAAAACTTCACCGGAATCGATTCGCCCTACGAGGCACCCGAGGCCCCACAAATCCGTATTGATACGACCAAGATGAGCGCAGAAGAGGCAGCCGAGCTTATCGTCTCGAAGCTGATCCCGTAACATGCCACACCCGGCCCGCCGCATGGCGTGCGGGCCGGGGTCCGGCTTAGGCCGTGAGCCCTTCGGGCTCTGCCAGCCCATTGGCCCGGCAGCATGCAGTCACGGTATTGGCCAGCAGGCAAGCAATGGTCATCGGGCCAACACCGCCGGGAACGGGCGTGATCGCGCCCGCGACCTCGGCGCAACCTGCGAAATCCACATCGCCCACTAGGCGTGTCTTTCCCTCTTCGCCCTCGACCCGGTTGATGCCCACGTCAATGACAGTCGCGCCGGGTTTCACCCAGTCGCCGGGGATCATTTCCGGGCGGCCCACGGCGGCGACCAGAATATCCGCGCGGCGGCAGACCTCGGCCAGATCGCGTGTGCGCGAATGCGCAATCGTGACGGTGCAGCTTTCGCCTAACAAGAGTTGGGCCATGGGTTTGCCCACGATATTCGAACGTCCTACCACGACCGCGTTCATCCCCGACAGGCTACCATGATGGTCTCGCAGCATCATCAGGCACCCCAAGGGCGTGCAGGGCACCATGCTTTTCTGGCCCGTGCCCAACAAGCCAACATTGGAAATGTGAAAGCCATCCACGTCTTTAGCCGGGTCGATAGAGTTGATCACAAGGTCCGAATTCAGATGAGATGGCAGCGGTAACTGCACCAAAATGCCATGAACTTTCGGGTCGGCATTTAGCTTGGCGATCAGCGCCAAAAGGTCATGCTCGGATGTGTCCACATCCAGCTTATGTTCGAAAGATGCCATTCCGGCCTCAATCGTCTGCTTGCCTTTTGAGCGGACATAAACTTGGCTTGCCGGGTCTTCACCCACCAGCACCACCGCCAAACCGGGCACCAACCCCTGTTCTTCGCGCAGCCGGGTTACATGATCCGCGACCTTCGCGCGCACCCGCGCGGCAAAGGCTTTTCCGTCGATCAGGGTAGCGGTCATCTCTCGGGTTCCTTTCCGTTTCCCAAAACCTGTTCTTCACGCGCGATGGACCACTCGATCAGCTCGGACCAAATTTTGCGGGTCAACGCCGGGTCAAGGCCCCGCGTGTGAGCATGTGCCGCGACACGTTCCAGCACTTCGGTCACCCGGCTGTCGATACGCGCGGGCAGTCCTTCTTGGGGTTTCAATTCGATCGCACGGTCAATATGGGCGGCCCGCAGGGTCAAAAGTGCGACGAGCTCTTGGTCGATCTGGTCAATCTGAGCGCGCAATTCGGACATGGTTTGACATGATTTGGGATTAAGGGGCATGGCACTCTTCCGTCTGGGGCTTTGCTCTCGCGCTTAGCCTGCGATCGCATAGACTGCAAACACGCTAGCTAAGGATGGCTGGTGGGGCGACGCCGGGTCGCAGCCGCGACCGCGGGCGCCCGGCATTGATCCTAAAACAACCCCTCGATCAGTCCTTCCTCGTTGAAGCGAATGGTTTCTGCTGCCGGTTTACGGGGCAGGCCCGGCATGGTCATGATCTCTCCGCAGATGACCACGATGAATCCGGCCCCGGCTGACAGGCGCACCTCACGCACTGGCACAGAGTGGCCTGTCGGCGCGCCGCGGCGCGTGGGATCGGTCGTGAATGAATATTGTGTCTTGGCCATGCAGATCGGCAAGTGGCCAAATCCGGCTACTTCCCACTCTGCCAGTTGCGCACGGATTTTGTCATCTGCCTGCACGTCATCGGCATGGTAGATACGTTGCGCAATGGCCTGAATCTTGTCGAACAGTGGCATCTCGTCCGGGTAGAGCGGCGCGAAATTAGCCTCATCCGCATCGGCCAGTTCTGCCACACGGGTGGCCAATTCCGTCACGCCCTTGGACCCTTCGGCCCAGTGGCGGCACAAGATCGCTTCTGCGCCTTGGGCCGCAACATAGTCCTTGACCGCTTGCACCTCTGCTTCGGTATCGCTGTGGAAATGATTGATCGCCACCACCACCGGTACGCCAAAGCCTTTCACATTTTCAATATGGCGGCCGAGATTAGGGCAGCCATTCTGAACAGCACTTACATTTTCCGAACCAAGATCGGCTTTTGCCACGCCGCCGTTCATCTTCATCGCGCGCACCGTGGCCACGATCACTGCGACCGACGGCGCAAGCCCCGCCTTGCGGCATTTGATGTTGAAGAATTTCTCTGCCCCCAGATCGGCGCCGAAGCCCGCTTCGGTCACGACGTAATCCGCCAGCCCCAGCGCGGTCTGCGTGGCCACGACCGAATTGCAGCCATGGGCGATATTGGCAAACGGCCCGCCATGCACGAAGGCCGGGTTGTTTTCCAGCGTTTGCACAAGGTTCGGCTGCATCGCGTCTTTCAGCAGCACAGTCATCGCCCCCTCGGCCCCGATGTCGCGGCATGTGATGGCCTTCTTGTCACGGGTATAGGCAACCACAATATCGCCCAAGCGGCGTTGCAGGTCGTCCAGATCGGCAGCCAAGCACAGGATCGCCATCACCTCGGATGCGACGGTAATGTCAAAGCCCGTCTGGCGCGGAAACCCGTTCGACACGCCCCCAAGGCTGACCACCACATCCCGCAGCGCGCGGTCGTTCATGTCCATAACCCGCCGCCACGTGATGCGGCGCTCGTCAATCTCCAGCGCGTTACCCCAATAGATGTGGTTGTCGATCATAGCCGACAGCAGGTTATGCGCGCTTGTGATGGCGTGGAAATCGCCGGTAAAATGCAGGTTCATGTCTTCCATCGGCACGACCTGCGCCATACCGCCACCTGCGGCGCCACCCTTCATCCCGAAATTCGGCCCAAGCGACGCTTCACGAATGCAGATCGCCGCGCGTTTACCGATGGCGCATAGCCCGTCGCCCAAGCCCACGGTGGTCGTTGTCTTGCCTTCGCCCGCGGGCGTGGGGTTGATGGCCGTCACCAAGATAAGCTTGCCGCGCTTGCGCGCGCGGGCTTCGGCCACGAATTCTTGGCTCACCTTGGCCTTGTCATGCCCAAAGGGCAGCAAGTGTTCGGTCGGAATGCCCAGTTTCGCACCAATCTCTTGGATGGATTGTTTCCGTGCCGCGCGGGCAATCTCGATATCGGTCTTCACGTTCCTCTCCCCCACTCAGTGATTTGCCCGCTTGAGGCTTTACCGGGCACATTTATACGGAACACCGGGGATTGCGACGGTTTTCTAGCTGGTTTCGGCACCGACCTCGCACGAGCATATGAAAAAAGGCGCAAGAGTTTGCACCCCCGCGCCCTTTTTCCCGTTCACAGCGATCAGCCCTTTTTCAGGCAACGCTGTCCCAGAACCTCGGCAATCTGCACCGCATTCAGCGCGGCACCCTTGCGCAGGTTGTCGGACACGCACCACAGGTTCAGCCCGTTGTCGATCGTGCTATCCTGCCGGATGCGGCTGATATAGGTCGCATATTCGCCCACGCATTCGACGGGCGTCATGTAGCCACCCGCTTCGCGCTTATCGATTACCAGAATGCCCGGCGCTTCGCGCAGAATGTCGCGCGCTTCGTGTTCATCCAGGAAATCCTCGAACTCGATATTGATCGATTCCGAATGGCCCACGAAGACTGGCACGCGCACGCAAGTTGCGGTCAGCTTGATCGACGGGTCCATGATCTTCTTGGTCTCCGCGACCATCTTCCACTCTTCCTTGGTCGAGCCATCGTCCAAGAACACGTCAATATGCGGGATCACGTTGAAGGCAATCTGCTTGGGGTAGATGCTGGGAGCCACTTCCTGACCGGGAACGAACATGCCCTTGGTCTGGTTCCACAGCTCGTCCATCGCTTCCTTGCCACTGCCCGACACCGACTGGTAGGTGCTGACGACGACGCGCTTGATCCGTGCGCGGTCATGCAGAGGCTTGAGTGCGACAACCATCTGCGCGGTTGAACAATTCGGATTCGCGATGATGTTTTTCTTGGTGTAGCCGTCAATGGCCGCCGCGTTCACTTCGGGCACCACCAGCGGAACGTCGGGATCGTAGCGGTAAAGCGATGAATTGTCGATCACCACGCAGCCAGACTTGGCGGCAATGGGGGCGTATTTCTTCGTTGCGTCCGACCCGATGGCAAACAGCGCAATGTCCCAGCCAGTGAAGTCGAACTGGTCCAGATCCTGACATTTAAGGGTTCTATCGCCAAAGCTGACTTCGGTCCCCATGGACCGCCGAGAGGCCAGTGCCGCGATCTCATCGACCGGGAATTCTCGCTCGGCCAGAATGTTCAGCATTTCGCGGCCCACATTGCCCGTGGCGCCGACGACGACGATCTTGTAGCCCATCTTGGTCTCCTAAATTTAGGTCGAGCGGGGGATACCGCATTCATAGGGCAAGGTATAGGGGGGTCAGCGGGTTGTGACTTATGGACGGGGCGCGGCGCTTGCGCTATCAGCGGGCGCGAAACTTGCCCTTGCGAAAGACTTGCCCATGTCCGCCCACGGCCCCGCAATTCCCATGACCGCCCTCAAATCCGGCCCGCTTTCGGGCGTGGCAGAGGTGCCGGGCGACAAATCCATCAGCCACCGCGCGCTGATTTTGGGTGCGCTGTCGGTGGGTGAAACCCGCATCACCGGGCTGCTGGAAGGGCAAGACGTGCTGGATACTGCAAGCGCCATGCGTGCCTTTGGGGCAGAGGTCACGCAACACGGCCCCGGCGAATGGACGGTGCAGGGCGTTGGCGTGGGCGGTTTTGCCGAACCTGATCGCGTCATTGATTGTGGCAATTCCGGAACTGGCGTGCGGCTGATCATGGGGGCGATGGCCACAACCGACCTGACCGCCACCTTCACCGGCGATGCAAGCCTTGTGAAACGCCCAATGGGGCGCGTGACCGATCCGCTGGCGCAGTTTGGCACCCGCGCATACGGGCGCGAGGGCGGGCGCTTGCCGATGACGGTTGTGGGCGCGGCCCAGCCAGTGCCGGTGCGCTACACGCTGCCCATGCCGTCCGCACAGGTGAAATCGGCGGTGCTGCTGGCGGGGCTGAACGCGCCGGGGCAGACCGTGGTAGTGGAGCCCGAACCCACGCGCGACCACACCGAACGCATGCTGCGCGGCTTTGGCGCGGAGCTGACGGTCGAGGATACGTCCGAGGGCCGCATCATCACCCTGACCGGCCAGCCAGAGCTGACGGGCCAAAACGTGGCTGTTCCGCGCGACCCAAGCTCTGCCGCGTTTCCAGTCTGCGCGGCGCTTATGGTTCAAGATTCGCACATTCTTGTGCCCGGTGTCAGCCAAAACCCCACAAGAAATGGCATTTTCCTGACATTGCAGGATATGGGCGCCGATCTCGTCATGGAAAACCCGCGTGAAGAAGGGGGCGAACCTGTCGCCGATCTGTGCGTGCGGTTTGGGCCGCTGAAGGGAATTGACGTGCCGCCAGAGCGCGCGGCCAGCATGATCGACGAATACCCGATCCTCGCCGCACTTGCTGCGACTGCCGAAGGTGTGACCGTCATGTCGGGCATCAAGGAATTGCGTGTTAAGGAGTCCGACCGCATCGACGCGATGGCGCGGGGCCTCGAAGCCTGCGGCGTGCGGGTGGAGGAAACCGAGGACAGCTTGACCGTCTACGGCATGGCCGTAGTGCCGGGCGGCGCGACCGTTGCAAGCCGGTTGGATCACCGCATCGCGATGGCGTTCCTCTGCCTTGGCATGGTCAGCGCCAAGCCCATCACGGTTGATGATGCAAGCCCCATTGCGACATCCTTCCCGGTGTTCGAGCCGCTGATGACCAGTCTTGGCGCGCGCATCGAGCGCGTGTGAAGGGCGCGCAAATCCCGGACCTGAGCGCGCAGGCCCTGCCGGGGGCGGAATTTGCGCTGCATGTCACGCCGGGCGCGCGCCGCAACGCGTTGACAGATGGCGCGCCGCTGCGCGCCCATGTCACCGCGCCGCCAGAAGATGGGCGCGCAAATGAAGCCGTGCAAAAACTGTTGGCTAAAGCGCTGGGTGTCGCGCCCTCGCGGCTGTGCCTTGTGCGCGGGACAACAGCGCGCCAAAAGCTGTTTCGGCTGAACGGATAGGGCAAAGAAAAACCCCGGCGCGCCAAGCGGGCCGGGGTTTTCGTTAGTCCTTCCGGTGCTGTCAACCGATGGCGGCGTCTTTCACCGTTTCGTCAATGTAAGGCACATATTGGGCGAAGTTTTCTGCGAACATCTCGACCAGCTTGCGCGCTTGCGCGTCGTAAGCTTCGGGGTCGTCCCAAGTGCGGCGCGGGTCCAGCAACACATCGGCCACGCCCGGCACCGATACTGGCACCATGAAGCCGAAATTTTCGTCGCGGCGGTATTCCACGTCCTTCAGCGAGCCATCCAGTGCGGCAGTTAGCAACGCACGCGTGGCCTTGATCGGCATGCGCGAGCCTTTACCATAAGCGCCGCCGGTCCAGCCTGTATTGACCAGCCAGCATTCCGCGCCGAACTGGTCGATCTTCTCTTGCAGCAGCTTGCCATACACTTCCGGGCGGCGTGGCATGAAGGGCGCGCCAAAGCAGGTCGAGAAGGTCGGTTGCGGTTCGGTCACACCTTGCTCGGTGCCGGCCACTTTCGAGGTGAAGCCCGACAGGAAGTGATACATCGCCTGCGCCGGCGTCAGCCGCGCGATGGGCGGCAGCACGCCAAACGCGTCGCAGGTCAGCATAATAACGTTTTTCGGCACACCACCCAGCGAGGTTTGCGACGCGTTCGAGATCGCATCCAGCGGGTAGGCGACGCGGGTGTTCGCGGTTAGGCTGTCATCCTCGAAATCCAGCTCGAGCGTGTCGGGGTCATGGACCATGTTTTCCACGACAGACCCGAAACGGTGGGTCGTGGCGTAGATTTCCGGCTCTGCCTCTGCATCCAGATTGATGGTCTTGGCGTAGCAGCCACCCTCAAAGTTGAAGATGCCTTTGTCCGACCAGCCATGTTCGTCATCGCCGATCAGAATGCGCGAGGGGTCCGCCGAGAGCGTGGTCTTTCCCGTGCCTGACAGACCGAAGAACACGGCGGAATCCGCAGGGTTGTCGATGGCGTGGTTTGCCGAGCAATGCATCGGCATGATGCCTTTTTCGGGCAGCAGATAGTTCATCAGCGTGAACACCGATTTCTTGTTTTCACCCGCATAGGCAGTGTTCGCGATCAGGATCAGCTTGCGCTCGAAATCCAGCGCGATCACGGTTTCGGAACGGCAGCCGTGGCGCGCGGGGTCTGCCTTGAAGCTGGGGCAGTTGATGATGGTAAAGTCAGGAACGAAGCTTGCCAGTTCCTCGGCTTCAGGACGGCGCAGCATGTGGCGGATGAACAATCCGTGCCATGCCAGTTCGGTCACAACGCGCACATCTAGGCGGTGTTCAGGGTCTGCTCCGCCATACAGGTCTTGCACGAACAGGTCGCGCCCCTGCACATGCGCCAGCATGTCCTGATACAGCCGCTCGAACGCTTCGGGTTCCATCGGAGCGTTGTTTTCCCACCAGATGGTGCTTTCAATGCTGGGACGGCGCACCACGAATTTATCTTTTGGCGAACGGCCGGTATGGGTGCCGGTAGTTGCCAGCAATGCCCCGCCCAAACCCAACTGCCCTTCGCCGCGCGCAATGGCTTCGGTCATCAGCGCTGGCTCGAGCAGGTTGTAATAGGCCCGCGCCGCTCCCGTGATACCCTGATCTTCCAATCGTTGCGTCGGGTTTACTCGGGGGTTTGACATGGGTGCCTGCTCCATCTGGCGTGCGAAAATCTGCGTGTGTAGCATCTTCTGTCCGTTTCCGTAGGGTCGGTTTAGGTGTGCGACTGTTCACGGACTGGCTTTAACACCACGAATACGGCAAATCATAGGCGAGATTGTTGTAGTTAGCGCAACCAATCGCAAGTTAGCGCAATATCAAGAATTCGATTGCATCATTCTGTTGCAGTTCGGCACGGCTGCAGCGGCGAATCAGCCTGTAAAGGGGGTAAAGCACTATTTTTGTTGCGCAGTCGCCGAAATTAGGCATAGTTGTGGCAAAAATAAGGCGAACTCGCCAGACCAGAGCAGTAAAAAAGGACAGGCAAATGTCGAAAATCGCATTGGTCGATGACGACCGGAATATTCTGACATCGGTGTCGATCTGCCTAGAATCCGAAGGATTCGAGGTGGAGACGTATAATGACGGTCAGGCGGCGCTGGATGCGTTCAACCGCAAGCTGCCCGACATGGCGGTGCTGGACATGAAAATGCCGCGCATGGACGGCATGGAATTGCTGCAACGCCTGCGCCAGAAAACCCAGATGCCGATCATTTTCCTGACCTCCAAAGATGACGAAATTGACGAGGTTCTGGGCCTGCGCATGGGCGCGGATGACTACGTTAAAAAGCCTTTCTCGCAGCGTTTGCTGGTAGAGCGCATTCGCGCCTTGCTGCGCCGCAAGCAGGCGAATGAAGGCATTGTCGAGCCGGGCGAGGAAGCCAAGATCCTTGTGCGCGGCAATTTGGAAATGGACCCCCTGCGCCATCAGGTGAAGTGGAAGGGCGAGGATGTCACACTGACAGTAACAGAATTTCTGTTGCTACAAGCGCTGGCGCAGCGCCCCGGTGTCGTCAAATCGCGCGATCAGCTTATGGACGTGGCCTATGATGACCAAGTCTATGTCGATGACCGCACGATTGACAGCCACATCAAGCGTTTGCGTAAGAAGATGCGCACTGTGGATACAGAGTTTTCGTCCATCGAAACGCTTTACGGCATCGGCTATAAATATAACGAAGCATAATGCAGCTTTGGTCATCGGGCAGGTGACGCAATGAAAATGGAAGTGGTGACATCCTCTAATGATGTGGTTCTGGGCGACGACTGGGTTGGTCCAGGCGACGCCGTTGAATCAGAGGTGCGCGCAACGCGGGCGCGCCGCGGCTTGTTCAGCATTTCAAGCTCCCCGCTGGCCCGCAAGATCACATTGTTCAACCTTGTTGCGCTTATCATCTTGGTGGCTGGTATTCTGTTTACCAACCCGTTCCGCGACTCTCTCTTGCACCAACAAGAAGAAATGCTCGGAACCAGTGTTCAGATCGTGGCAGATATTGTTGCGGCGGCGGGCGGGGTCGAGCAGGCAGGCAATGTCGTGGCTCAGCGCATTCAGTTGGACCAGCGGTTCGAACTCTTGTTCTTCGATGCCACCGGAACCCTGCAAGCCCGAGCACGCGGCACAGCCCAGACCCCGCTGGATGAAATACCAGAGAGGTCTACCGCGATCAGCGACGCGCTTGGTGGTATATGGAATGCGATGGCTTTCCTCACTGGAAGTGGTGTCGGTCCCGTAACGGAAGCCAAGCTGGACGATCTTGTCAGTGATCCGGTCGAACAGAACTTGAATGGTGTCTCTGCCGCGCACACGCATCGTGACAATTTGGATATGTGGATTGCCGCAAGCGCACCGATCGATGTGAACGGTCAAGTGCAGGGTGCGGTCGTCTTGTGGCGCGATGCCGCCGACACAGCACTTCTGATGCGTTATGACCGCGAGCAAGTGCTTCAGTTCTTCCTGATCGCGCTTGTTGTCTCCATCGGGTTGAGCTTTGTGCTAGCGTCGACCATCGCTAACCCGTTGGCCGACCTTGCCGTGGCCGCCGAGCTTGGCAAAAGCCGCGATACACGTAAAGCGCGTCCCGGCCGCATTCGAATTCCCGATCTTAGCGGGCGCCCGGATGAAATTGGCGACCTTTCGCGCGCCATGCGTGGCATGGTGAGTGCGTTGTATGATCGGGTCGAGGCGAACGAACAATTCGCTGCCGATGTGGCGCATGAAATCAAGAACCCGCTGGCCAGTTTGCGCTCTGCGGTGGGTAGCCTGCGCATGGCCAAGCGCGAGGATCAGGTGCAACGCCTGCTTGATGTGGTCGAGCATGATGTGCGCCGTCTGGACCGGCTTGTGTCCGACACGTCCAACGCGTCGCGGCTGGATGCAGAATTGGTGAAGGAAGAGGAAGAGGAATTCGACCTCGTCAAACTTCTGGACAACCTGTGCGAGCACCTTTCGACAGAGGCGGAAGACAAAGGCGTCGAATTCATCAAGCTCTTGCCCAAAGAGCCGATCCTCATCACCGGGTTGGAATCGCGGCTGGCGCAGGTCTTTGTGAACCTTATCACCAATGCTGTTTCTTTCTGCGAAGATGGCGACGCCGTGCGCGTTTGGGCGCGCAAGCGCGCGAACCGCGTCTTGATCGTGGTGGAAGATACCGGGCCGGGAATTCCCGACAATGCGTTGAAGAAGGTTTTCAAGCGCTTCTATTCCGAGCGCCCGGTGCAGCAATTTGGCAACCATTCGGGGCTTGGGCTTGCAATCTCGAAACAGATTGTCGAGGCGCATCAGGGCGTGATCTGGGCCGAGAATATTCGCTTGGCTGATGCAGCGCCCGACAGCCCACCTTTGGGCGCGCGTTTCGTGGTCGGCTTGCCGCTCTGACGTGGTGCAAGTGGTGGTCCATGCCAGCACGGTCGCTTTCGTGCAGGCGGGAACGCCTTATGCCGTGGTGTTGGCAGGCCCCTCTGGCAGCGGAAAATCCTCTCTTGCCCTGGAATTGATGGCGCTTGGGGCGCAACTGGTCAGCGATGACCAGACGGTGTTGCGTGTTGAGTCGGTCGGGTTGTTCGCCACCGCCCCGGACGCGATCCGGGGCTTGGTGGAATGGCGCGGCGTCGGTCTTTTGCCTGCCCCTGCGCTGGAATGCGCGCAGGTCGTGGCATGGATGGAGATGGGTTCCACCCCGCCGCACCGCCTGCCAGAGCCTGCGTGGAAAACCGTTCTTGGGGTGCGCTTGCCCTGCCTTCACAAACCTGACAGCGGGCCTATTGCCGCGGGGTTGCGCCAATATATCATGGGGCAGGCATGGATGACGCATGGGGAAGGCCGGATATGACGGGGCATGGCGAAGCAGAAAACCCGTCCGAACGCCTTGTGCTGGTCACCGGGCCTTCGGGGTCCGGGCGCAGCACTGTTTTGAAAGCGCTGGAAGATGCTGGGTTCGAGGCGATCGACAATATGCCATCATCGCTGGTGCCGCGGTTGGTGCGCGCCAAGCTAGAACAGCCGCTGGCGCTTGGGCTGGACACGCGCAACCGCGATTTTGCGGTGAATGCGCTCCTGACGCTGGTCAATGACCTTGCCGCGCTCGCGCATATCAGTTTCGATCTGCTTTACCTCGATTGCAGCGAAGACGTACTGATCCGCCGCTTTTCGGAAACGCGCCGCCGCCACCCCTTGCGGCCCAGTTTGCCGCCCTCAGAGGGCGTGGCGTTGGAGTTGCGGCTGCTTTCGGCGTTGCGCGCGCGCGCCGATATCCTGATCGATACGAGTGCACTGGGGCCGCATGATCTACGTGCCGAAATTATGCGCCTTTTCGGGCCTCAAGATGGCACCGCGCTTGGGGTGCAGGTTGAATCTTTTTCCTACAAGCGGGGCATCCCGCGCGGGGTCGATTTTGTCTTTGATTGCCGTTTTCTGAATAACCCGCATTGGCAACCAGAGCTGCGCAAGCTGGACGGGCGTGACCCGCGCGTGGCCGAATTCGTGGCGAAAGACCCGCGTCATGACCCGTTTTTCGCGCGCCTGCAATCCATGATTGAAAGCCTGCTTCCGGAATTCGCGGCTCAGGGTAAGCCGCTGGTCACGGTTGCTTTGGGCTGCACTGGCGGGCAACATCGTTCGGTCGCAATGGCCGAAAAACTGGCGAATGCCCTTGCAAGGGGGCCATGGCGCGTGTCTAAACGTCATAGGGAGATCGAACGCATGGCCGAGATGAACGGCTCGGTCACGGCAGCGGATAGGATGAAGGCGTGATCGGGATCGTGATCGTCGCACATGGTGGGTTAGCGCGCGAGTATTTGGGCGCAATTGAGCATGTGATCGGCAAACAGAGCGGGATCGTGGCGATTTCGATCGAATACGACCATGACCGCTCGGCCAAACAAGCCGAGATTATTGAAGCTGCCCAATCGGTCGATACGGGGGCGGGCACTATTGTGGTGACCGATATGTTTGGTGGGTCACCTTCGAACCTGTCCTTGCCTGCCTGCGCGACCGGAAACCGCCGTATCCTTTACGGGGCGAATTTGCCAATGCTGATCAAGTTGGCGAAGTCGCGCGACCTGTCGCTTCCCGAAGCCACGGCCGCAGCCTTGGAATCGGGGCGCAAATACATCAACTCGATTGAACTTGGCAGCCGATAGCAGCAGATGGACCGAGCGCGGAATGATTGAACAAGACCTAGAGATCGTGAATGAAAAAGGGCTGCATGCCCGCGCATCTGCCAAATTCGTCGAGGTGGTGGAGCGCTTTTCGTCCGAGGTCGAGGTGATGAAAGACGGCATGAGCGTGCCGGGCGATTCCATCATGGGTTTGCTGATGTTGGCCGCTTCGCGCGGGACCTCTGTCAAAGTGCGCGCCTCTGGCGCCGATGAGGCAGAGGTTATGGCAGCCCTTGCAGCCCTTGTGGCCGACAAATTCGGCGAGGGGATGTAGCGCGCCCCTTAGTCGTCTTCTCCCAGCATTGGGGCAGGGCGGGGCGGCGGCGCATCGGCAAAGTGGAAGGGCGAGCGCACGCCTTTCAGCCCGTCCATATCCAGTGCCAAGCCGCGTGCTTGCACTTGCGGATCGGCAAACACCTCTGCCATATCGTTGATCGGGCCGGCGGGCACGCCTTTGGCTTCGCAGGCCGAAAGCAACGCGCTTTTGGGCCAAATGGCGGTTTCAGCGCATATCGCGTCAGATAGCGCCGCGCGGCGGGCCACGCGGTCGGCGTTGGTGGCGTAGGCGGCACTCTGGGCCAGATCGGAGCGGTTCAGGAGCGTGCATAACCGCTGAAATTGCCCGTCATTGCCTGTGGCGATGATGATATGCCCATCCGCGCATGGCACCACCTGATAAGGGGCGAGGTTGGGGTGAAAATTGCCCAAGCGCCCTGGTGGGGTGCCGGTGGCAAGATAGTTCATCGCCTGATTGGCCATCACAGACACCGCGCAATCCATCAGGGCCATGTCGATGTGCTGGCCGCGTCCGCTGCGGTGGCGTTCGTGCACGGCCGCCAGAATGGCCGTGCTGGCATAGATGCCGGTGATGATATCGGTCACCGCCACACCCACCTTGTAGGGCGGGCCATCATTCGGTCCGGTGATGGACATCAGCCCCGACATGCCTTGGATGATGTAATCATACCCTGCGCGGTGCGCATAAGGCCCGGTCTGCCCGAACCCGGTGATAGAGCAATAGATCAGCCGCGGGTTCAGCGCCGACAGGCTGGCATAATCCAGCCCATATTTCGCCAAGCCGCCGACCTTGAAATTCTCGATCAAGATATCGGCGTCGGCGATTAGCGCACGCACCTTGGCGCGGCCTTCCTCGGTGCGGAAATCCGCCACCACAGAGGCTTTGCCCCGGTTGGCGGCGTGGAAATAGGCGGCTTCTTCGGTGCCACCTTCGCGGGTCACGAAGGGCGGCCCCCAGCGGCGGGTATCGTCGCCGTCGGGGGCTTCGACCTTGATGACCTCTGCCCCCAGATCCGCCAGCGTTTGTCCCGCCCATGGCCCGGCGAGGATGCGCGCGAGTTCGACCACGCGCAGCCCGTGCAGCGGTCCCGACACGCGCTTAGCTGCCCAGAATTTCGGTCAGCACGCGGGCGAATTCGTCATAGGGCATGTTTTGGTAGGTCTGCCCGTTGATGATAAAAGTGGGTGTGGCGCGCACATTGTCGGCTTCTGCATTGGCTTGGTAAAATTCAGTCAGCGCCAGCGCGGTGTCGGCATCTTCCAGACAGGCATTCAACTCTGCATCGTTCATGCCCGCCTGACGGCCCAAGCGTCGCAGGTTCTCGGCAACTTGCGCTGGGTCGTTCAAGCCGGACCATTCGCTCTGCTGTTCGTAGATCATCTCGACAATGCCGTGGTAGCGGGTACCGCCACCGCAGCGCGCGACCATGCCGGCCCACAGGCCATAACGGTCGAAATACACCTCGCGCTTGATGTATTGAATGCGGCCCGTGTCGATGAACTCTGCCTTCAACTGCTCGTAGGGGCCTTGGTTGAAGGTCGCGCAATGTGGGCAGGTGAAGGACGAATATTCCACCACGGTGACGGTCGCATCGGGGTTGCCCAGCGGGAAATCCAGTTCTTGCGCCTGAATGGGACTGGCGGTGCTGCTGGCGGTTTCAGTCGCGGCAGGTGCGGATTGGCTGGAATACCACCAACCGCCCGCACCAAGAGCGGCGGCCACGGCAATCGCGGGCAGGACGAATTTGTTCATCGGGTCTTTCCTTGTGTTCGCTCGTGTTTGCTTAGGACATTCGTGGCCAGACGTTCAAGCGCGGCGCGCAGGCAGTCATCGGCCACATCGCCCGTTACCGCGCGCGCGGTCGACACCACCTGTGGGTCGGGCGCTTTGGGCGGGGCTTTCGGTGCTGGAGTAAAGCTGGCCTGCCCTTCGGCAAAGCCAATGGGCGCGGTCTGGGTGATCGCGATGCGCGAGATGGCGTTGTAGCCGTAGCAGGCATTCACCTTCTCGCGCAGGCGCGGAAGCTGCATTTGCACCATAGGTGCAGCGGCGCCGGTGGTCAGCAGCGTCAGCGTGGCCCCAAAGCCGCCTTTGGCATAGCCGATCTTCACGGGCCGCGCACAGGCGGCAATCTCTGGCCCCGCGATTTCAGCCCAATGCGTCAGCAGGCGCGACACGGCAAAGCCGCGCGCCTCGCCCACCTTTCGGATCTGTGCCCCCAACAGGCTGGACGCGGCCTGAAAGCCGCGCGCCTTGCGGGCTGGCGTGGAGGGCGGGCTGGGCGGCATTGCGGTTGTCTCCTGTCTGGCGCAGTTTATCCTTATGGGCGCGCATGGCCAGAGGGGCGCGCGGCTTTTCTTGGGGATGGATCGTCAAAGATGCGTGACGAACAACAATGCCACCAGATGGCGGTCGATCTGTTGGCCTGGTATGACCGTCACGCCCGTGCCTTGCCGTGGCGCATGCCGCCAAAGGGGGGCAGGGCGGACCCATACCGCGTTTGGCTGTCCGAGGTGATGTTGCAGCAAACCACCGTGGCGGCGGTGAAGGATTATTTCCACCGCTTCACCGCGCGCTGGCCCACGGTGCAGGATTTGGCAGCAGCAGAGGACGCCGATGTTATGGCCGAATGGGCCGGGCTTGGCTATTACGCGCGCGCCCGCAATCTGCTCAAATGTGCGCGGGCTGTCGCGGCGATGGGGGCTTTCCCGGACACGCGCGCGGGGCTGCAAGAACTGCCGGGGATTGGCCCCTACACCTCTGCCGCGATCGCCGCGATCGCGTTCGACCGCTCTGAGACCGTGGTTGATGGCAATGTCGAGCGGGTGATGGCGCGAGTGTTCGATGACCACACGCCCTTGCCTGCCGCCAAGCCCGTGCTGACCGAATACGCCGCGCGGCTGACGCCAGCGAAGCGCCCCGGTGACTATGCCCAAGCGGTGATGGACCTTGGCGCAACCATCTGCACGCCGCGCAACCCCGCTTGCGGCATCTGTCCTTGGCGAGTGCCGTGTGCGGCGCGCGCGAATGGCACCGCGCCCGATTTGCCGCGCAAGGTGCCGAAAGCGACAAAGCCCGTGCGGTTCGGCATTGCCTATATCGGGCGGCGGGTAGATGGCGCATGGCTGCTGGAACGCCGCCCGCCCAAGGGCTTGCTCGGTGGCACCTTGGGATGGCCCGGGACGGATTGGGCGACCGGCGACCCGGAGGAAACCCCGCCCGTCGCCGCCGATTGGCGCGTGCTGGATGCAGAGGTCCGCCACACCTTCACCCATTTCCACCTTCGCCTTGATTTGCGCGTGGCGCATCTGCCGTTAGAGGCCGAGGGCCATTTCGTGGCCGCAGACGCGTTCAGCCCGCGCGATCTGCCCACCCTTATGCGCAAGGCACATGCCTTGGCCGCGCCGGAACTGGGCGCGTGATGTCGCAGGCTATTGGGGCTGTCAGCGTCCGTGATTTGCGCTACTTTTTGCACAAAGACATGGGGTTCCCCGCGTGACGCCTGACCAGTTCCGCCGATTTTCCGCCGCCATGCCCTTTTGGGCGTCAATGGGCTTTGTCCCGCTGATAGTGATCGCAGCCCTACAAGGCGGCTGGTGGCTGCTGCTGATGCCGCTTTACGGCTGGGGCGTGTTCACGGCGATGGATTTCCTGACGGGTCTGAACACTAACAACCCCGATACCGAAACCCCGCTGAAAGACCTGTTCTGGTATCGCGCGATCACGCTGATCTGGTTCCCGGTCCAATTCGCGGTCATCTTCGGCGCTCTGTGGTGGATCGCGGCGACTGACCATTTGCATTGGTTCGAAGAACTGTCCTTGATGTTCGGCGTCGGCGTCATGTCGGGCGTCATCGGCATTGTCTACAGCCACGAATTGATGCACCAGAAGCCGGCGCTGGAACGCTGGCTGGGTGATTTACTTTTGGCGTCCGTGCTTTACAGCCATTTCCGATCGGAGCATCTGCAAGTCCACCACCGCTATGTCGGCACTCCGCGCGACCCGGTGACCGCCCGCATGGGCGAAGGGTTCCAGGCTTATTTCTGGCGCGTGTTGCGCGATTGTCCCGGGTCGGCCTTGCGTGCCGAAGCGGCGATGCTGGCGCGCAAGGGTCTCAGCGCGTGGCATTTCTCTAACCCGTTTTGGCGCTATGCCGCGCTTCAAGGGGGAATGCTGGCGCTGGCCTTCGTCATTGCCGGCTGGTGGGGTTTGGTCTTGTTCTCATGGCAGGCGCTGATTGCGATCTGGCAATTGGAATTAACCAATTACATCGAACATTACGGCCTGACCCGCCGCTATCTGGGCGAGGGGAAATACGAACCTGTCCGCCCGCATCATAGCTGGAACGCGTCGCATAAAGCGTCGAACTGGCTGATGATCAACCTGCAACGTCATTCGGACCATCATTTCAAGCCCGACCGCCGCTTTCCCTTGTTGCAAACCTATTCGCGCGAGGACGCGCCGCAACTGCCCTATGGCTACCCGGCGCTGACCACGCTGGCGATGGTTCCGCCCTTGTGGCGGCGCTTCATGGACCCGAAAGTGCGCGCATGGCGGCGGCAGTTTTACCCAGACATTGATGATTGGTCGCCCTATGATCGCCATGCGACACCTTGGCCCAAAGGTGCAACTTGAGCGGGCGGGGCAGGGCGCTATCTGTCATCCATGATAGAGATACTCTATAATGGGCGTTGCCCGATCTGCTCCGCAGAGATTGCGCATTACCGCGCCCGTGCGGACGCGGTCGATGCGGATTTGAGCTTTATCGACCTGAACACCGCGCCGCTGGAAGATTGGGGCATCAGCGCAGATCAGGCCATGCGCCGGCTGCACGCGCGCCATGACGGGCGCATTCTGTCGGGATTTCCGGCGTTTCTAATAATCTGGCAGGCGCTGCCGCGCTGGCGGTGGCTGGCGAAACTCGTGGCGCTGCCGGGGCTGCGACATGCGGTGGGGCTGATCTATGATCGGGTTGCCGCGCCAATCCTTTATAGGTTGCATTTGCGCCGAGAGGCGCGTCTGCGCTGAGTTGCCTTTGATCCGCGCAAGTTATGCACATAAAATGCCGGAACAATACTTGAACATCGGCTTTATTTCACCGCGGCGCCGCGCTATGCTAAAATCATGTCCGATTTCAACACCCACCTCCCCCTCTCTGCCCGCGCCATGGCTGCGCGTCCGGCCCCTTACCTAGACGGGCTGAACCCCGCGCAACGCGAGGCGGTCGAAACGCTGGATGGCCCGGTGCTGATGCTGGCGGGGGCAGGCACCGGCAAGACCAAGGCGCTGACGGCGCGCATTGCGCATTTGCTGAACACCGGGCGTGCGTTCCCGTCGCAAATCCTCGCCGTGACATTCACCAATAAGGCCGCGCGCGAGATGAAATTGCGCGTTGGCGGTTATCTGGGTGACGCGGTTGAAGGCATGGCTTGGATGGGCACGTTCCATTCCATCAGCGCGAAATTGCTGCGCCGCCATGCGGAACTCGTGGGCCTGAAATCCAGCTTCACCATTCTGGACATGGACGACCAGTTGCGGCTGCTGAAACAGATCATCGCCGCCGCGAATATTGACGAAAAGCGTTGGCCGCCGCGCCTTTTGGCCAATATCATCGACCAGTGGAAGAATCGCGCATGGACACCCGAACAGGTGCCCTCGTCGGAGGCGAGTGCGTTCGACAATCGCGGGACAGAGTTTTACGCGGCCTATCAGGAGCGTTTGAAAACCCTGAATGCCTGCGACTTTGGCGATTTGCTGTTGCATTGCGTCACCATCTTTCAGCAGCACCCGGATGTGCTGCAAGATTATCATCGCCGCTTCAAATACGTGCTGGTGGACGAGTATCAGGACACCAACGTCGCCCAATATCTGTGGCTGCGGTTGCTGGCCGCCGGGCACAAGAATATCTGCTGCGTGGGCGATGACGACCAGTCGATCTATGGCTGGCGCGGGGCCGAAGTGGGCAATATCCTGCGGTTCGAGCGCGATTTTCCCGGTGCCAAGGTCGTGCGGCTGGAACAGAATTATCGCTCCACCCCGCATATTCTGGCGGCGGCGGGCCAAGTCATTTCCGGCAATCAGGACCGCTTGGGCAAAACCCTCTGGACCGAAGCGCAATCGGGCGAAAAGGTGCGCCTGATCGGCCATTGGGATGGCGAGGAAGAAGCGCGCTGGGTGGGCGAGCAGATCGAAGACCTGCAACGCGGCACGCGCGGGTTGCGTTCGTTCAACTTGGAACAAATGGCTATCCTCGTGCGCGCCAGCCACCAGATGCGTGCCTTCGAGGACCGTTTTCTGACCATCGGCCTGCCCTACCGCGTGATCGGTGGGCCGCGCTTTTATGAACGCATGGAAATCCGCGATGCGATGGCCTATTTCCGGCTGGCCGTCAGTCCCGCGGATGACCTGGCGTTCGAGCGGGTGGTCAATACCCCCAAACGCGGCTTGGGTGACAAGGCGCAGCAGGTCATTCAACGCTATGCCCGCGCGGCGGATGTGCCGTTGGTGCAAGGGGCCGCATTGGCCATAGAGGCGGGCGAGATCAAGGGCCGTGGCGCGGGGCAATTGCGCGCGTTTCTGGACGGCGTGGAACGCTGGCACCGGGCGGTGTTGGGCTTGGGATTGGTCCTTGAGGATGATGCGCTGATCGAGAGTATCTCAGATGACGCTGCACCGGGCAGCCATATCGAACTGGCCGAGCAGATTCTGGAAGAATCGGGCTACACCGAAATGTGGCTGAACGACAAAACGCCAGAAGCGCCGGGCCGCTTGGACAACCTGAAAGAACTGGTCAAAGCGCTGGAGAATTTCGAGAACCTGCAAGGCTTTTTGGAACATGTGGCGCTTGTCATGGATAATGAAAGCGACGGGGCCGAAGACAAGGTCAGCATCATGACCTTGCACGGCGCCAAAGGTCTGGAATTTCCCATCGTGTTCCTGCCCGGATGGGAAGAAGGGCTGTTCCCGTCGCAACGCTCCATGGACGAAAGTGGCCAGAAGGGCTTGGAGGAAGAACGCCGCCTCGCCTATGTCGGCATCACGCGCGCCGAGCAGCTTTGCACCATCAGCTTCGCCGCGAACCGGCGGGTTTACGGGCAATGGCAGTCGCAACTGCCCTCGCGCTTTGTCGATGAATTGCCCGGCGACCATGTCGAGGTGCTGACGCCGCCGGGCCTTTATGGCGGGATCGGTGCGGGGTTTGGTGGCACGGGGTTCGGCAGCGCGGTGGAAGAGCGCGCGTCAAAGGCAGACGTCTATAACTCTCCTGGTTGGCGGCGGTTGCAAAGCGCCGAACGCAGCCAGCCCAAGCTGGTGCATGGCACGGTTGTACCTGAATTCGAGGTGGGCGCACGGGTGTTCCATCAGAAATTTGGCTATGGGATCGTGGCCTCGGCCGATGGTGACAAGTTGTTTGTGGAGTTCGAGAAATCCTCGGCGCGGCATGTGATGGCCGCTTATCTGCAAGCAGCCGATGAGGTGGGGGATGTGCCTTTCTAGGCGCAGGCTCTTTTGTTTGTGACCAATCAGGTTGCCTGGCGATTGCGCGATACATGCCTTCTGACCGACTGCTATGTTTACAAAGCTGCGCGCCATGCGTTCTATGCGGTCTATGGACCCGTCCCTTAACTATCCTGCGCTGTCTGACCTGAAAACCGCCTGCAAGGCGCGCGTGCCTTGGTTCGTCTGGGAGTATCTCGACAGCGCCACGGGCAGCGAATCCGTCAAGCCGCGCAATCGGGCGGCGCTGGAGCGGGTGCTGTTCCGCCCCGCCATCCTGCGCGGACCAATCATGCCGGATCTGACCACGCGCTTTCTGGGGCAGAACTACGCCATGCCCGTGGGTGTGGCCCCTGTTGGCATGTCGGGGCTGATCTGGCCCGGGGCCGAAGCTTCTTTGGCCCGCATGGCGCAGGCGCGGCGCATTCCCTATACGCTCAGCACTGTGGCCACGCAAACACCCGAAACCATCGGGCCGGTCGCGGGCGATATGGGCTGGTTCCAATTGTATCCGCCGAAAGACCCGGCCATTCGCGCCGATATTCTGGACCGCGTGCGCAAGGCCGGGTTTCGCGTGCTGGTGTTGACGGTCGATCTGCCCGGCCCGTCACGCCGCGAGCGACAGTTGCGCGCGCAGCTAGCCATCCCGCCCAAACTGACGCCATCTATGCTGTGGCAAGTGGCCCAACGCCCCGCTTGGGCGCTTGGCACGTTGCGCGCGGGCACGCCGCGCCTGCGATTGATGGAGGAATATCTGAAGCTGGACGGCAATGCGCCGTCGACCGCGCATCCGGGCTATTTGCTGCGCGCGGCCCCCGATTGGGATTACCTGCGCGCAGTCCGCGATGCGTGGGACGGCCCCTTGGTTATCAAGGGCGTGATGGATGCTGCCGATGCGCCACGCCTGCGCGACGAAGGCGCAGATGCCCTTTGGGTGTCTAACCATGGCGGGCGGCAATTCGATGGTGCGCCCGCTGCGCTGAACGCGCTGCGCGCGATCCGCTTGGCGCTTGGGCCAGAGATGCCGTTGATTTATGATGGTGGCGTAGAATCGGGGCTGGATGTGCTACGCGCATTGGCACTTGGAGCGACCTTCACCATGTTAGGACGCGGTTGGCATTATGCTCTGGGCGCGATGGGCCCTCGCGGGGCCCTGCATCTGGCCGACATCCTGCGCGATGACCTTGTAGCCAACATGGTTCAAATGGGGATCACGCGCCCCGAACAGGCCATGGATCAGCTTGTTTTCACAGCCGGGGGGCGCGACCAATTGTAACGAATCCTCACGGGCGCTTTACCTGTGCGCAATAATCTGTCTAAAACGGGCAATAATATTAGCCATACCCTTCCGGAAAGGACCGAAATGGCCGACTTCAAGAAAATCCTCGTCGCAAACCGTGGCGAAATCGCAATCCGTATCATGCGCGCCGCCAATGAATTGGGCAAACGCACAGTCGCGGTTTATGCCGAAGAAGATAAGCTGGGCCTGCACCGCTTCAAGGCCGATGAAGCTTACCGCATTGGCGAAGGGTTGGGGCCGGTCGCCGCGTATCTCTCGATAGACGAAATCATTCGTGTGGCCAAGGCTAGCGGAGCGGATGCGGTGCATCCGGGCTATGGCCTGCTGTCGGAAAATCCGGCGCTGGTCGATGCTTGCGTGGCTAATGGTATCACCTTTATCGGCCCCAAGGCCGAAACCATGCGTGCGCTAGGCGACAAGGCCAGCGCGCGTCATGTCGCGATCGCGGCAGGCGTTCCTGTGATCCCCGCAACAGAAGTGTTGGGCGATGACATGGAGCACGTGAAGGCCATGGCGCGCGAGGTCGGCTTTCCGCTGATGCTGAAAGCCAGCCATGGCGGTGGCGGGCGCGGGATGCGCCCGATCCTGTCCGAAGATGAGGTGGAAGCGAAAGTTCGCGAAGGCCGCCGCGAAGCCGAAGCCGCCTTTGGCAATGGCGAGGGGTATCTGGAAAAGATGATCCAGCGCGCGCGCCATGTGGAAGTGCAGCTTCTGGGCGACACCTATGGCAATCTGTATCATCTGTTTGAGCGCGATTGCACCGTGCAGCGCCGCAACCAAAAGGTGGTAGAGCGCGCACCCGCCCCTTACCTGACTGAAGCCCAACGCGCCGAGGTCTGCGAGCTGGGCCTGAAAATCGGCCGCGCCGTGGGCTATCAGAACGCCGGGACCGTCGAATTCCTGATGGATATGGACGATGAGAAATTCTACTTCATCGAGGTGAATCCGCGCGTTCAGGTGGAACATACCGTCACCGAGGAAGTGACCGGCATAGACATCGTGAAAGCGCAGATCCGCATTGCCGAAGGGGCAACGCTGTCGGACGCGACCGGCACGCCCAGCCAAGGTGATGTCACACTGTCCGGCCACGCGGTTCAGTGCCGTATCACCACCGAGGACCCGCTCAACAACTTCATCCCCGATTATGGCCGCCTCACCGCTTACCGCTCTGCCACCGGCATGGGCATTCGTCTGGATGGCGGTACGGCCTATGCGGGGGGCGTGATTACGCGGTATTACGACTCGCTTTTGGTCAAGATCACGGCTTGGGCCCCTACACCCGATGAATCCATCGCGCGGATGGACCGGGCCCTGCGCGAATTCCGTATTCGCGGCGTCAGCACCAATATCGCCTTTGTCGAGAACCTGCTGAAGCACCCGACATTCCTCGACAACACCTATACGACCAAGTTCATCGACACCACGGATGAGCTGTTCAACTTCCGCAAGCGCCGCGATCGGGGCACCAAGGTTCTGACCTATATTGCGGATATTACCGTGAACGGGCACCCCGAAACAAAGGGCCGCGCCAAGCCGCCCGCGGGCCTGAAAGACCCGGTTGCCCCCAAGGTCTCGACCGAAGCCCCGCCGCGCGGCACACGCCAGATTCTGGACGAAGAAGGCCCGCAGGCCGTGGCCGACTGGATGGCGGCGCAAAAGAAGCTGCTGCTGACCGACACTACCATGCGCGACGGACACCAATCGCTTCTGGCCACCCGCATGCGCTCTATCGACATGATCCGCGTGGCTCCGGCCTATGCGCATATGACCCCGCAATTGTTCAGCGTGGAATGCTGGGGCGGGGCGACCTTTGACGTGGCCTACCGCTTCTTGCAAGAATGCCCATGGCAGCGCCTGCGCGACATTCGCGCGGCCATGCCCAACTTGATGACCCAAATGCTGCTGCGTGCGTCGAACGGTGTAGGCTATACCAACTACCCCGACAACGTGGTGCAGGCCTTCGTCAAACAGGCCGCCGCAAGCGGCGTCGATGTGTTCCGCGTGTTTGACAGCCTGAACTGGGTTGAAAACATGCGCGTGGCCATGGATGCCGTGATCGAGGCGAACAAGGTCTGTGAAGGCTCTATCTGCTACACAGGCGACATTCTGAACCCCGACCGCGCGAAATACGACCTGAAATATTATGTCGATATGGGCAAGGCGTTGCGCGATGCGGGCGCGCATGTGCTGGGTCTGAAAGACATGGCGGGGCTTCTGAAACCCGCTTCGGCCCGTATTCTGGTCAAGGCGTTGAAGGAAGAGGTGGGCCTGCCCATCCATTTCCACACGCATGACACGGGCGGCATTGCCGGCGCGACCATTCTTGCCGCCGCCGAAGCTGGTGTCGATGCGGCCGATGCCGCGATGGATGCGTTTTCGGGCAATACCAGCCAGCCGACGCTTGGGTCCATCGTGGAAGCCCTGCGCTTCACCGAACGTGACACGGGCCTTGATATGGCCGCAATCCGCAAGATTTCAGATTATTGGGAACATGTGCGCCTGCAATATGCCGCCTTTGAGAGCGCGCAGCAGGCTCCGTCCTCTGAAGTGTATCTGCACGAAATGCCAGGTGGCCAGTTCACCAACCTGAAGACGCAGGCCCGGTCGCTGGGCTTGGAAGAGCGTTGGCCCGAAGTGGCGCAGACCTATGCAGATGTGAACAAGATGTTCGGCGATATTGTGAAGGTCACGCCATCGTCCAAGGTGGTGGGCGATATGGCGCTAATGATGGTCAGCCAAGGTCTGACCCGCGCCGATGTCGAAAACCCGGCAAAAGATGTCAGCTTCCCGGAATCGGTCGTGGATATGATGAAGGGCAATCTGGGCCAACCCCCGGGTGGCTGGCCGGAAGGCATTCAGCGCAAAGTGTTGAAAGACGACACCCCCATCACCGACCGTCCCGGCAAGCATTTGGCCCCGATTGATCTGGAAGCGGTGTGCGCGCAACTGATCGAGGATCTGGACGGCTATAAGGTCGATGATGAAGACCTGAATGGCTATCTGATGTATCCGAAGGTCTTCTTGGATTACATGGGCCGCCACCGCGTCTATGGCCCGGTCCGCACGCTGCCTACGCGCACCTTCTTCTACGGGATGGAACCGGGCGAAGAGATCAGCGCCGAAATCGACCCCGGCAAAACGCTGGAAGTCCGCCTGATTACCGTGGGCGAAACCGGCGATGATGGCGAGGTGAAGGTATTCTTCGAGCTGAACGGCCAGCCCCGCAGCGTGCGCGTGCCCAACCGCGAGGTGAAGGCCAAGACCGCGCAACGCCTGAAAGCCGATCCGGCCAATACGGCCCATGTCGGTGCGCCCATGCCCGGTGCGGTTGCCACGGTTGCGGCCAAAGCTGGCGCCACGGTAAAGGCGGGCGATCTTTTGCTGACGATCGAGGCCATGAAAATGGAAACCGGCTTGCACGCAGAACGTGACGCGGTCATCAAAGCCGTCCATGTCCAACCCGGCGCGCAGATTGAAGCGAAAGATTTGCTGATCGAATTCGAAGACTAAAGCTTGATGGCGGGCGGTTTTGCCGCCCGCCGCTTGTACCTAGCGGGTTTCCGCGACGGCTTTTTCCAGCTCCATCGCCAGCCCAGCTTCCAGCCCCAAGGCTTGCGCCAAACGGTTCAGGTAGGCGCGTTCTTCCGGCGTGTCGGGGTCCATGGCCAGGAGCGAGGCGGCATATAGCTCTGCCGCGACTTCGGGGCTTGTGGCATGGGCGGTTACGCGGGCCATGTCCAAAGGCGCGCCCAGCTCGTCCACAACAAAGGCCTTTGCCTCTGCGTCCAGTCCCAATGTGTCCAGATGGCCGAAGATGCGGGCGTGTTCGTCGGCGTCGATATGGCCATCGGCCTTGGCGGCTTGGATCATGGCCACAAGAACACCTTGCGCCAAGTTGTTCGCGCCGCCCTCCGCCTGTTCGGGCGCGAAGCCGCTATCGGCGGGGGGCAGTTGCACCTGTTGCGGGGCAGGGGCGGCTTGGCCCGCCTGGTTGCGCTTGTAGGCCGTATAGGCCAGCCCTGCGACGGCGGCAAGACCACCCACTTTTAGCGCCGTGCCGGCACCCTTGCCCAGCATCTTGCGGGTGTTCTTGTTGCCGATCAGCAGGCCCAGAACCCCGCCCGCCAACGCGCCCGTGGCAAGCTGGCCCGCGTTCAAGCCGCCTTGGGGCTGCGCGGCATTGCCCTGCGCCTGTCCGCCGCCCAAGCCTAATTGGCTGCCCAATTGCCCCAGATCGCCGCCTTGTGCGGCCCCCATGACTTGGTCGAGAAGTTTCTTCGCGTCGAACATTGGCAACCCTTTTTGCTTTGGAATACCGCAGATACATGGGAAGCCCGCGCGCGGGTTCAAGCCACGAGCGCGCTAAAGCGCCGCCGCCGCCCGCGCCGCTTGGTCATACGCCCCCGACAGCGTGCGCAGCAGCGCCGCCACCCGGCTGATATCGGCCGGGTCATGGCCCAACTGGCGCGCCGCCCGGACCACCAAAGCCTCGCGGATTTCGCCGTAGCGTTTGCACAGGGCAGCACCTTTTTCGGTAATGGCGATGGTCTTTTCCTTACCCTTGCGCCCGATCTGGACCAGCCCGTGCCCGTCCAGCTTCTTGATGGCGTAATTGGCCAGATGCGTGTCCTCTACGTTCAGTACAAGACAGATATCGGCCAAGGTTTTCGCCCGGTCACGGTGGTTGACCAGATGCACGATCAGAATTTCCAAGGGCGACAGGCCCGGCATGCCTGCGGCGGTCATGCAGCGCATCATCCAGCGGTGATAGGCATTGTTCGCCATGGTCAGCGCGAATTCCACCTCTGACAGCGCGGGCAGCGACGAATTGGCCAGATGTGCTGAACTGACGACCGGGCCAATATCTGGAATGGCTATGCGCTTTATCGGTTCAGCATCGTGTTCGGCAGCCACAGGGCAATCTCCGGAAATATTGATAAAATGGCAGTCGCAAGCACCAAAATCAGGAAAAACGGCAGCGCCATGCGGGCAATTTGAAAGATGCCGCGCCCGGTGATGGATTGCAACACGAACAGGTTAAAGCCCACGGGCGGGGTGATCTGGCTCATTTCCACGACCAGCACAAGGAACACGCCGAACCAGATTGGGTCTATGCCCGCGGCGAGCACCATCGGCAAGATGACAGATGTCGTCAGCACCACGATGGAAATACCGTCGAGGAAAAACCCCAGCACGATGAAGAATATCAAGAGCGCCGACAGAAGCGCGTATTGCGAATAGCCTTGCTCGCCGATCCATGCCGCAAGCTGGCGCGGGATGCCGGTATAGCCCATCGCGACTGTCAGGAAAGACGCACCCGCAAGGATGAAGGCGATCATGCAAGTGGTGATGGCGGCCCCCGTGAGGCTGGCCTTGGCGCTGGCCATGTCCAGACCGCCCGACAGGCCGGAAATCAACAGCGCGCCGACAACGCCGATGACCGCCGCTTCCGTGGGCGAGGCAAGGCCCGCATAGATTGACCCGATTACCGCCACGATCAACGCCACGGTTGGCCCTAATGCGCGGATCGCGTCCCAACGTTCGGCCCATGTGGGCGCGGGGTCGGGCGCGGGCATGCGGTCGCGGTTCATCAGCGCCCAGATCATGACATAGCCCGCAAAAAGTGCGGCCAGCATCAGCCCCGGCAGCACACCCGCCAGAAACAGCCGCGCGATGGATTGTTCGGTCGCGGCACCATAAACGATCAGGATAATCGAGGGCGGGATCAGGAAGCCGAAGGTGCCAGCGCCTGCCAGCGTGCCAATGGCGATATTCGCGTCATAGCCGCGCGCTTTCAGCTCTGGCAACGACATGCGGCCCACGGTGGCGGTTGTGGCGGCAGATGACCCGGAAACGGCGGCAAACAAGGCGCAGCCCATGATATTGGCGTGCAATAGGCCGCCGGGCAGGCGGCGGGTGAAGGGTGCCAGCCCGCGAAACAGGTCCGAGGACAGGCGCGAGCGGAACAGGATCTCGCCCATCCAGATGAACATGGGCAGGGCCGTCAGATCCCAGATGTTCAGCGACCCCCAGACCTTGGTGGCAAAAACCGCGCCTGCCAATCCGGGGCGGGTCAGCTCCATCGCCACAAGCGCCACCGCCATCAGCGAGAACCCAACCCATAGGCCCGACAGCAGCAAGCCGAACAGCACGATCACAAGGATGATCGAGAGTGTCATGATGTCCATGTTAGTGGCCCCCTTCGCTGCGTTTGGCCTCTGCCAGCCGGAAGGACGGGGTCTGGCCGCGCAAAGCGGTCAGCAATTCGTCCAGAACCGCCAAGGCTAGCAGTCCAAAGCCCAAGGTCATCACGGCCTGTGGTATCCACAACGGCACTTTCACCATGCCAAAGGACACCGTGTTGAACGACAGCGAATCCCACATCTGCACGGCGGAATGCCACGCGGCAAAGCCCGCAAGCCCCAAGGCGATGGCCAGCACCGCCACTGTCAGCACCGTGCCCACGCGCGGGCCGAACAGCGCCAGTGCCAGTGTAACGCGCACATGTCCCGCCGCGCGCAAGGTCGCGGGCAGGGCCAAGGTGGCGGCGGCCACGAATAGGAACCCGCCGAAATCCGACAGCGACGGGATGGCCAGCCCCAACGGCTCCGCGCCGGACAAGTTCAGCACGCGGTCGATGATACGGCCCAGAATTTGCAGAAAGACCAGCACCGCGATGGCGATCATGGCCAGACAAGCCGCCCCAAGGGACAGCGCATAGATGCGGTCGAGCACTTGGCGCAGCATGACACCTCCGATAAAAAAGGGCAGGGCGCGCGGCCCTGCCCGGTATGGCTTATTCGCCTTGGTAGCGGGCCACGATGGCCGCACCCGCGTCGCCAGCGGTTGCAAGCCATTCACCGATCATCACCTCGCCCACTTCGGCCAACTTGGCCGACAATGCCTCGGACGGCTGCATCACCATCATGCCGCCGGCTTCCAGACCGGCGATCTTGTCGGCGGTCTCTGCGGCGGACATCTCCCATCCGCGCGCCTCTGCGGCCTCTGCTGCGGCAAGGATGGCGGCTTGTTCGTCGCCCGACAGCGCCTCGAACGCGCTGGTGTTCACGAACACCATATTCTTGGGCAACCATGCCTGCGTGTCGATGTAATGGGTCGTGTAGTCCCATGCCTGCGACGACACCCCGGTCGAGGGCGAGGTAATCATCCCCGCAATCCGGCCCGTACTGAAGGCGGTCGGAATGTCGCCCGCTTCCACCTGCGTCGGCACCATGTTGAGAAGCTGCGCCATACGCTCGGTGGCCGAGTTATAGGCGCGGAAGCTGATACCTTGCAGTTGCGCGGGGTCGGTCACTTCCTCGCGCAAGTAAAGCGACTGGCCCGGCCACGGCACAGAGAACAGAAGTGTCAGTCCTTGCTCGGCCAGCGCCGCCGACACGTCGTCGCGCGAGGCGGCCCAAAGCTCTGCGGCTTCGTCATAGCTGGCGGCAAGGAAGGGGATGCTGTCCAGCCCGAAAACCGGGTTCTCGTTCACAAGCTGCGACATCAGGATTTCGCCAATCGGCGCCAGCCCCCGGCGCACCGAATCCTTGATCTGGCCATGCGCGAACAATGATCCAGCGGAATGCACGGTAATATCGACGCTGCCGCCTGTCGCTTCGCGCACATCCTCGGCAAATGCCATGATGTTCTGAGTGTGGAACACGCTGTCGCCGTAAGGCGTGGGCATGTCCCACGCGGTTTGGGCCAAAGCGGGTGCTGTGGCCAGCGCGAAGAACGCGGCAGCGGTGGTGAAACGAATGGACATGATGGACCCCCTGTTGTTGGTGTGGCAGCGTTTCGCCGCTGCATGAAGAAACGTTGACAATACATCTACATTTTGTCAACGTTTTTGATATGAGCTGAATGTTTGCAATGAAAATGCCATGAAATCAGGCAAAAGGACCAAGCGATGACCGGCATGCCCCAGACTGATTCCACCGAAGCGACGGGCTTTCCGGCCATTCGCACCGTGGGGGTGGACGGGTTTCTGGTCAGTTTCGCGGACCATCTGGATGAGCGCGCGAATCGCGCCGCACTCGCTTTTCGCGCTGCGTTGGAACGCGAAAGCTGGCGCGGTGTGGCAGAATGCGCGACCTCGCTTGTCTCGGCCTTTCTGCGCTTCGATCTTGTGGCCTGTGACCATGAAACCTTGCGCGCACGGTTGGAAACCCTGCTGGCCAGCCGCGACTGGTATGACGCGCCCTTGCCAGAGGGGCGGCGGTTGTGGCGTGTGCCGGTGGTGTTTGGCGGCAACCACGGCCCGCAATTGGCAGAGGCGGCGGAATTGGCAGGCCAATCGGCAAGTGACGCCGTCACCACGCTCTGCGCCAACCCGGTGCGGGTGCAGACGATCGGCTTTGCCCCCGGCCAGCCCTATCTGGGCCAACTGCCCGAAAACTGGGACATCCCGCGCCAAACCGGCCTGACCCCGCATGTGCCAGAAGCGGCCCTTGTCGTGGCCATCCGCCAGTTGATCGTGTTTTCTGTCGGCACGCCCACGGGTTGGCGGCATATCGGACAGACGGGGCTGCGTCTGTTCCGCCCCGAAGCGGAGGATCCATTCCTGCTGCGCCCCGGTGACGAGGTGCTGTTCCACCCCGTCGAGGATCTGGACCGCCTGCGCCGTGCCCGCGATGGTGGTGCTGTGGCAGAGGCGCTGACATGACCCGCGTGATCGTCATCCATGCGGCCAGCCCCGGTGTGACCGTTCAAGACAAAGGGCGACCGGGCTACCTGGCGCAGGGGCTATCACGCGGCGGGGCGGCGGACCTGTTGGCGCTTGCTGAAGGGGCGGCGCTGTTGGGGCAGTCCTATGACCTTGCCGTTCTGGAACTGGCGGGCGGCGCGGTCACGCTGTCGGCGTCGCAGGACATGCGCATCGCGCTGACCGGGGCCGAGATGCGCGCGACGCTTGATGGCGCGCCGCTGGTCTGGGGCGCAAGCCACGCCCTGCCAATGGGCGCGATGCTGAAAATCGCGCCCTTGCGCGGTGGTTTTGGCTATCTGCACCTAGGCGGAGGGCTAGAGGCACCGGAGCAAATGGGTGCGTGCAGCGCGCATCTGGCTGCGGGGCTTGGCCAGCCTTTGGAATCGGGCGATACACTTGTCGTTGGCCCGGACAAAGGCAGCCGCACCGGCCTGTGCCTGCCTCATGTCGCGCTCGATACCACGTTACGCCTTGTTCCCAGCCTGCAAACCGCGCTGTTCGGGCCGAAGGCACTCGCCCGTCTAGAGGCGACCCCTCTGACCAAAGATGCGCGCGGCAACCGCATGGGCCAGCGGCTGGTCCCCGATGGCTTGGGGTTTGCGACCGAATCCGGCCTGAGTATTCTGTCCGAAACCATCGTTCCTGGTGATGTGCAGATCACGGGCGATGGAATGCCTTATGTGCTGCTGTCCGAATGCCAGACAACAGGCGGCTATCCGCGCATCGGCACCGTTTTGCCCTGCGATCTGCCCAAATTGCTGCGCGCCGGGCCGGGAACTGTGTTTCTTGCGCGTTTTGTCACACTCGAAGACGGGGCTGCGCTGGAGCGGGCAGAGGCGGCGCGCCGCGCAGGCCTGTCGCGCTACCTGCAACCCTTGCTGCGCGACCCGCACGACATCCCCGATTTGCTGCGCTATCAACTGGTCAGCGGTGTGACGGCTGGCAATGAACTGGAGGAATGCTGATGCGTGTCGATCTGAATGCCGATATGGGCGAAAGCTTCGGGCCATGGCCAATGGGCGCGGATAGCGCGCTTTTGGACATCATCACTTCTGCCAATATCGCTTGCGGCTTCCACGCGGGCGACCCCGATGTGATGGCGGGGGCGATGGCGCTGGCGGTCCGCAATAGCGTTGGCATTGGCGCGCATCCGGGTCTGCCGGACCTGCAAGGCTTCGGGCGGCGGCGCATGGATATCTCGCTTGAGGCCGCGCGGAACCTGACCGCCTATCAACTGGGGGCTGCGCAGGCGATGGCGCGGGCGGCCGGCGGGAATGTGCGGCATTTAAAGCTGCATGGCGCGATTGCCAATATGGCGTCAGAGGATGAGGATTTGGCGCGCGCCTGTTACGAGGGCGCGTTGGCGGTGGACCCAGACCTGATCATCATGGTCATTTCAGGCACGGCGCAGGAGCGTGCGGCGCGCGCCCTGAACGCCCGTATCGCCTGCGAGATCTTCGCCGACCGGGCCTATACCGAAGAGGGGTTGTTGATGGACCGTCGCTTGCCGGGGGCTGTATTGCATGACCCGGACGACATGGCCGCACGTGTGCTGGCCATGGTGCAGACGGGTGCGATCATCACGGCCAAGGGCACGCATCTGCCCGCGCGGATTGATACGATCTGCCTGCATGGCGACGGGCCGTCGGCGGTGGCAACGGCACGCAAGCTACGGGATACGCTGGAAAATGCAGGCGTGACACTGGCGCAATTCGAGGGCAACCGCGACTAACGCCGCCCGAACAGCTTCTCGATATCCGCCAGCGACAATTCCACATAGGTGGGCCGCCCGTGGTTGCATTGGCCCGAATGCGGCGTCGCTTCCATTTCGCGCAAGAGCGCGTTCATCTCGTCGGGCCGCATCTGGCGGCCAGAGCGGACAGAGCCGTGGCAGGCCATACGCGACAGGACCGCGTCGATGCGCGCTTCCAGCTCTTGCGATCTGCCCTGATCGGCCAATTCGTCCAGAATGTCGCGGATCAGCGCGCTTGCATTCACCGTGCCCAAGATAGCGGGCGTTTCGCGCACCACCACAGCCCCGCCGCCGAAGGGTTCCACCACCAGACCAAGCGCGGCCAGTTGCGGCGCGATCTCCAAAAGTGCGCCCGCGTCGCTCGACGACAATTCGACGATTTCTGGAATCAGCAGCGCTTGCGAGGGCACGCCGTTTTCCGCGCGCAGGCGTTTCAGCTTTTCATAGACCAGCCGCTCATGTGCTGCATGTTGGTCCACGATGACGATTCCGCGCGCGGTTTGCGCGACGATGTAATTTTCGTGCAATTGCGCGTGGGCAGCCCCCAAAGGCGCGTCATCCGGAGCCGGGGCGGGCGGTTCTGCACGGGCGGATGGCGTGCTGTGCCAAAAGGCCGCGCTTTCGTTCATGCCTTGCGGGGCTTGCAACTGGTAGGCGCTCGCGCGCGCCGAGCCGGACGGGCGGTCCATCTGGTAGCTGCGTGGCGGTGCAGCCTGAAACGCGCCCAGCATTGCGCCGGTGTTGGTGCTGCTGGCGCGGTGGCCTGCACCGGCCAGCGCATGGCGCAGGCCGCTGACCACTAGCCCGCGCGCCAGCCCGGGATCGCGAAACCGCACTTCCGATTTCGCGGGATGGACATTCACATCCACCAGTTCCGGATTGCAGGAAATGAACAGCGCCGCGACCGGGTGGCGGTCGCGCGACAGCACATCCATGTAAGCGGCGCGCAACGCGCCAAGCAGCATCTTGTCGCGCACGGGGCGGCCATTGACGAACAGAAATTGCGCCACAGCCGCCCCGCGCGAATAGGTGGGCAGCGCGGCCAAACCCGACAGGCGCAGTCCTTCGCGCTCGGCATCTATCCGCAAGGCATTTTCGGTGAATTCGCGACCCAAGGTCGCGGCCAGACGGTCTTCCAACGCATCGAACAGCGCACCTTGAGCGGCATCGAGACGCAGAATTTCGCGGCTCTCGCCGCCGGAAATGTCCGACAGCGTGAAGCTGACATAGGGTTCGGCCATGGCCAACCGCTTGACCGTGTCTGAAATTGCCTGAGATTCGGCCCGGTCCGAGCGCATGAATTTCAACCGTGCGGGCGTGGCATGGAACAGGTCGCGCAGTTCCACGACAGTGCCGAATTGCGCCGCCTCTGGTCGGACCGCGGCCATGCGCCCGCCATCGACCGTGATCGCCGCACCGTCGCCCCCGGCCATGCGGCTGACAATGCGCAAACGCCCCACGGCCCCAAGCGAGGGCAGGGCTTCCCCGCGAAAGCCGAAAGAGTGAATGTTCAGTAGGTCAGATCCGTCAATTTTACTGGTCGCATGTCGAGAAAGTGCAAGTGGCAAATCATCGCCCGACATGCCACACCCATCGTCACGCACCCGGATCAGCGTCTTGCCGCCATCGGCATAGGCCACCTCCACCCGCGTGGCCCCGGCATCGAGCGCGTTTTCCACCAGTTCCTTGACAGCAGAGGCGGGGCGCTCCACCACCTCACCCGCCGCGATCCGATTCACGGCGGCTTCGTCTAATTGGCGAATTTCAGGCCTTATATTGCGGTCTGGCTTGTTCATACTACAGGATATAGCATGACCCCCGTTTGACTGCCAAGCCTAGTTTATGCCCTCTGGCTGGCCCACGATCACAAAGCGCAGCGCGTCGGGTTGATACAATCGCTGCGCTATCGCGTTTGCTTGCTCAAGCGTAACCGCATCAATCAAGGCATTGCGCTCGTTGACATAGTCTATCCCAAAACCCTGAAACTGCATCGACGCCATGATCCCGGCAATCGCGCCATTGCCGTCAAATCGTAGCGGATAAGCACCCGTCAGGTAGGTTTTGATGCGGTCCAATTCGTCTTCTGTCACGCCCTCGGCCACCAGTTTTTGCCATTCGGCACGGATCAGCTCGACCACTTGGCCCACATCGGCGTTGCTGGCCGACAACCGCCCTTGATAGCTTTCGCCCAAGAACCCAGAGGCCAGAAACGCGCCAACGCCGTAGGTTAGACCGCGTTCTTCGCGTAACTCGCGCATCAGGCGCGTGCCAAACCGCCCACCGCCGACAATTTCGTTAACCACGAAAGCGGTCAAGAAATCGGGGTCGTCGCGCGGAATGCCGCGATGGCCGAAAGCGATGACGGATTGTGGACCGTCAAAGGGAACGCGGGTAATGCCCGGCTCTGCGGCAAATTCGGCGCGGCCCGGAATGGGTGCGCCTGCCTCTGGCACGCCTTCGAAAAGCGCATCCAACAGCGGGGCGAGTGTTGCTGCATCAACGTCACCCGCAACACCGATATGCACACGGTCGCGGGCGATGGCACCTTCATGCGCGGCGATCAGGTCGTTGGGAGTCAGGGCGGCCACGCTCTCCGGCGTGCCCTCGGACGGGCGCGCATAGGGGTGGGCAGGATAGGCGACTTCGGCAAAGGCGCGGCTGGCAATCGTGTTGGGGTCGAGCGCATCGCGGCGCAGGCTGGCCACCATCTGCGCGCGCACGCGTTCAAGCGCATCTTCATCAAAGCGCGGCTGGGTTAGGGCGGAGTTGAGAAGCGCAATCGCCTCTGGCGCGGTTTCGGTCAAAAACTGCGCCGAAACGGTCACTGTGTCGCGCCCGGCGTCAAAACTGAAACGCGCGGCGAGGTCTTCGGTCGCAATGGCGAAACCTTGGGCATCCATCTCTCCCGCGCCTTCGTTCAGAAGGGCTGCCATCAGCGCGGTCGCGCCAAGGGCATTTTCCGGGTCAAGCGCCGCGCCGCCCTCGAAGATCAGGTCCACGGCGATGAAGGGGATCGAACGTTCCTCGACCAACCACGCCTCTAAGCCAGAGGGCGAGGTGACGGGGGTGATGTCGATTTCGGCCCGAAGCGGTGTTGCAACAAGTAGAAACAGGGCAATGATCAGGCGCATTAGTTCACAACCTCTGTTGCGGGACGGGTCAGGTAGCCGGTGACGGCGCTGCGGCGGTCCGTAAGCAGGTTCGCGGCTTCAATCACCTGAGCGGGCGTTACGGCGTCGAGCGCGTCGATCCAAGAATCGATCTCGTCAATGCTCAGCCCGATGGACAGGCCCACGCCGTATTGGCGTGCGCGGCCTTGCATGTCGTCAAGCGCATAGATTTCCGATGCGCGGATTTGCTGGCGCACACGTTCAAACTGGTCAGGGTCCACGCCTTCACGGATGAAATCGGCAATCGCGGCATCCAGCGCAACTTCGCCTTCTTCCAGCGAGACGCCATCGACCGGGGCGATTCCAAGGCTGAACATGCCATAATCGCGCGACATGCCGCTGTAATTGGCCCATGCCGATAGCGCCACGCCTTGTTCGAAATTCAACTTGCGCTCCAGAACAGAGGTGGTGGGGCTACCGCCCAGAAGTGCCGCAAGCATTTGCAAGGCTGCGGCTTGGTCTGTGTCATGCCGGGTGGGGGCCAGATACATGCGGCTGACATAAGGGGTGCCAACGCGCGCATCTTCCATCGTCAGCCGACGTTCGGCAACATGCGGCGGCTCCATCGGGCGCTGGCGCGGAACCACGTTTGGGTTGGCGGGGATTGGGCCGTAATGGGTGCGCGCAAGTTCCATCGCATGTTCAAAATCGACATCGCCTGCGACGATCAGGATCGCGTTATTCGGCGCATAATGCTGGCGGTAAAACGCTTTCGCGTCATCTCCGTTCAGCGTTTCCATCTCGTGCCGCCAACCGATGATAGGCGTGCCATAGGGATGCGCTTTGTAAAGGGCGGCCAGCATCGCCTCGTTGAACACGCGGCCCGGCTGGCTTTCGACGACCTGACCACGCTCGTTCAGGATAACGTCGCGCTCTGGCCGCCATTCCTCTTCCGACAGCGTCAGGTCGGTCATTCGGTCGGCTTCCATCTGCATCATCAAACCAAGGCGGTCGGCGGCGACGCGCTGGAAATAGCCGGTATAATCCCAAGAGGTGAAGGCATTGTCGCGCCCACCATTGGCTTCGACCACGGCAGAGAATTCGCCGGGCTCAAGGTCATCCGTGCCCTTGAACATCAGGTGTTCAAGGTAATGCGCGATACCAGATTTCAGCGCAGGTTCATCCGCTGCGCCCACGCGATACCAGACCATATGCACCACAACAGGCGCGCGACGGTCTTCGATGACGACCACTTCCATCCCGTTGTCCAGCAGGCCGTGGGTGACGGCTTTGGCATGGCCCAAGGTAGGCAGGCCGATCAGGGCGAGACCGACCAAGGCAAGGGTGCGTTGCAACATCGAGTTCCTCCGAAACGAGATCATGAGAAGTAGCTACCGTGTTTGGACGCTGATTCAACCCCTGCCACGCAAGCGTGACGAGCCGCGAGCGGCCCGCCAGATTTGGATCATTCGACCGTGATGGTCACGATATCGGACATGATCGCGGGTTCATGCGGCACATGGAACTGATCGCCCAACAAAAGCATCAGGTTGTGCGTGCCCGCGGGCAGGTCCAGCGTGACCTCTGTTTGACCGCCGCCGAAATGGCGGTGCTGGTCATCTGCGGGCAGCGCCATGTTCAGATCAACCTGGGCCGGGTCGACATTGATCAGCAGGTGATGGTGGCCGGTATTTGGCACATCCACCCCCGCCGGGGCCACGCCAATGCCGCTTGCGCCGAAACGGATGGTCACGGGGTTGCTGACCGTTGCGCCGTTTTCGGGTGTTATAATGTAGACCGCCGCACCCTCTGGCGCGGGCGTGTGCCCGTCAGAGGCTGCGCCATGGCTGTGTTGGTCTGCGAAAACGGGCATAGCTGCCAAAGTGACAGCGGCCGCGAGTGTCATTCCTTTGAACATAAATCATCCTCCCTGAACGGCACTATGCCGTGGGAAAGGATCTAGCGCATACGTGCGGCAAATCGACACATTATTGCGTGATGACTTTCAGAGAGGCGTTTACTCGTCTGCTTCGCCGGGGGGCGGTGCGCTTGGTGTTTGCGCACCGGCTCGGCGCCAGCGTTCCAATTCGGTATACTTGTCCAGCCACATATTTTGATATGCGTTATGATACACGTTGACCGAGAATAAACGCTCTAGCAAACGCCCGTTATTGTCTTGCCGAAAGCGCAGGTCTTCGGCGGCAAGCTGGGCGCGAATGCTATCGTTGCGCCCAAAGCGTGCGGCATAATTGACGATGCCGCCATCCACCCCACCACCGGCAACGGCGCGGGCCGGGTTGCCGCCCAAAGCCACCGCCACATCGGCGCGCGGCTGCGGGTCCACCCGGTTGGTGCCATTAGGGTTTGGTGTGGGCAGCTCACTTAGGCTGTTAGGCATTTCCAGCGGTTTGGTGGGCAGAATGCCGAATTCGTCAGGCTCGCGGTCTTGGGCGGCGGCGTGCATCAGGATAGGCTGGTCCGAACCAGAGCAAGCCCCAAGCGCCAGAACTGCGCAACCCGCAATCGCAAAGATCCCTTGACGGAGTGCCATCGTCATTTCCCCACACGTCCCAATTGCCCTAGCTCTAGCGCAAAGCTGCGCCCGCGTCACGCCCCTGCGTGGCGCTATTTTTTTGCTTTGTTGGTGGTCCCAGCGTTATCGCGCCCTGACAGCAGGATCAGCAGGCCCGCCCCCGCGAAGATAGAGATATCGGCCACGTTGAATGCATAAGGGTTGGTGAACCCGCAGCAGGACATGTTCAGGAAATCGGCCACCGCCCCGAAGCGGATGCGGTCGATCACGTTCCCGATTGCCCCGCCCACCAGCAGGCCAGTGGCGAATTGCATACCGCGCGGCGCGCCTTCGCGTTTCAGCCAGATCAGAACGAAGGCACAGATGCCCAAAGCAACCGCGACTAGCACCCAGCGCATCCAGCCATTGTCGGACCCGAACAGGCCGAAATTGATGCCCGTATTCCACGCCATCACGAAGTTGATGTAAGGGTCGAAGACTGGCACAAACAGCCGTTGGTCCAGCGCAAGCGGGCCAAGCACATACCATTTGGTGGCTTGGTCGGCGACCAATATGGTCGCGCCGGTGCCGATCATCGTTTTCATTGCGCCCCCTTCAGTGCCGGAAATGTCGTTGTCCGGTAAAGACCATGGCCAGCCCCGCCTCATCCGCCGCCGCGATCACCTCTTCGTCGCGCATGGAGCCGCCCGGTTGGATAAGCGCGGTCGCGCCCGCCTCCGCCGCCCTCAGCAGGCCATCGGCAAAGGGGAAGAATGCGTCTGATGCCACGACAGAGCCTTGCGTAAGGGGCGCGTCGAGCCCCAGTACCTCTGCCATGTCGAGCGATTTGCGCGCGGCGATGCGGGTCGAATCAACCCGGCTCATCTGGCCCGCGCCGACGCCAACGGTGGCTTGGTCCTTCACATAGACAATCGCGTTCGATTTGACATGCTTGGCGACCTTCCATGCAAACAGCATATCGGCCAGTTCCTTGTCCGACGGCGCGCGCTTGGTGACAACGCGCAGATCGTCCAGCCCGATCATGCCATTGTCGCGGTCCTGCACCAGAAACCCGCCCGACACTTGCTTGAACGCCAGACCGCCCGCAGCCGGGTTGGCCAGCCCTTTGGTGGTCAGCAGGCGCAGGTTCTTTTTGGTGGCGAAATGCGCGATGGCGTCGTCATCGGCACCGGGCGCGATCACGACTTCGGTGAAAATGCCGGTAATTGCTTTGGCAGTGGCCAGATCCAGCCGCGTGTTCAGCGCGATGATTCCGCCAAAGGCCGATGTGCGGTCGCAATCATAGGCGCGCGCGTAAGCTTCGGCCAAAGAGGTCCCGCGCGCCACGCCGCAGGGATTGGCGTGTTTGATAATTGCGCATGCCGGTCCATCGGCGGGCAGGAATTCCGACACCAGTTCGAACGCGGCATCGGTGTCGTTGATGTTGTTGTAGCTCAGTTCCTTGCCCTGATGCTGCTTGGCGGTCGCCACGCCGGGGCGGTCGCTGCCATCAGTGTAGAAGGCCGCTGATTGGTGGGGGTTTTCGCCATAGCGCAGGGTTTGGGCCAAGGTTCCAGCGAAAGCGCGGCGACGCGGCGTTGGCTGGTCAATCGCGCCCGCCATCCATGTGGACACGGCCGTGTCATAGGCTGCCGTGCGCGCATAGGCGCGCTGCGCGAGTGTCTGGCGGAAGGGCAGGCGCGTGCGGCCTTCATTCGCGTCCAGTTCCGACAGCAGGGGAATGTAATCTTCAGGGTCAGTCACGACGCTGACAAAGCTGTGGTTCTTGGCGGCGGCGCGAATCATCGCCGGTCCGCCGATGTCGATATTCTCGACCGCTTCGGCATAGTCTGCGCCGCGCGCAACGGTTTCCTCGAACGGATACAGGTTCACCACCAGCAAGTCGATCGGCTTGATGCCGTGGGCGGACATGGCGCCCAGGTGTTCTTCGTTGTCGCGCAGCGCCAGAAGTCCGCCATGCACCATCGGATGCAGGGTTTTGACGCGCCCATCCATCATCTCCGGGAATCCTGTCAGGTCCGATACGTCGCGCACCGCAAGCCCCGCTTCGCGCAACGCCCGCGCGGTCCCGCCGGTCGAGACCAGTTCGACCTTGCGCGCGGCGAGCGCCTTGGCAAGGTCGATCAGGCCGGTTTTGTCAGAGACAGAGATCAACGCGCGTTTGAGCGGAACAAGGTCGGTCATCGGGGCAGTCCTTATGCAACATCACAGGTCCGGCACGGCCAAGATGTCGTCCTGCGCGTGGTCGCGCAAAGCGGTCGGCGTGTCATGCGCCTTGGCCAATGTCCAGTTGATCTGGCTGGTATAGCTTGTTGCCCGCAAGGACAACACAATCTGTTGTGTCGCGCGCGGCTTGATACGGCCTTTTTCCAGATAGACGGATGGGGCCAGCGCCAGCGTCGCCCCGTCGGCGCGCATGACCCAGATTTCGCCCGAGCGCAGCGTCAGCGAAATGGCGGTGCCATTCATGTCGAGCGACGCGTCTACCTCTGGGTGAAGATGGAAGCGCAGCGCGTAAGCAATGCCGCCGCCAAGCCGCGTGCTGACCTCTTCAAAGCGTTTCTGCGCGGGGCGGCCCGTGGCAATCAGCATATCTTCGCCCGACAATACGCGCCCATCTGCCGACAGGTCCAGATAGCGCAAATGTCCCAGTCCGTGGCTTTCGCCATACCCGTCATGGCTTAGCGCCACAGCGCGGGCATAGGGGGTGTGCCGAAATTCGACCCCCACATGGTGTGGCCCATCCGTCAGGTCCAGCCGCCGCCCGCCGGGCGTGCCAAAGCGTGATGAGGAATAGCCTTCCAGCGACAGCGTGGAATGGCTGGCGGTGGCGCGGCTGGCGCGGTGCCATTCGGGGCCAAAGCTGCGCCCGTCACCACAAGACACGATTACCGGGCGGCGGTTCGAGGTCAGCTCGAACGCCAGCGTGGCCGCATGGGCACGGCCCGGCGCGGTTTTCATGGGCGGTGGCGCGGCATCTACCATGACGCTGGTGCGCCCAGCCGCCAGCCGGACATAGCCCATGGCCCGCTCTGGCGCAGAGGCGGGCGGTATGTTCGACAGCGCGTCATGCGTGGCCAGCGCCGCTGCCAGCGCCCCTTCGCGCCCGCGCCCTCCACCATGGCAGCGGATAAGGCCGCCATCAGCATGGCGCAGGCAGCGCAACGCGCCCGCAATACGGCCCATGACCTCTGCCATCTCTTCCGGAAGGGGCTGCGCGTTTTCCGCCAACAATTGCCCCGCCCAACCAAGGCATTCGAAGACATCCAGCAATTCTTCGGGGTTGCGTGTGGCCAGCCCACCATCGGCGGCAACTTGCGCGTCGCAATCGCGCGCAAGGGCTGCGACCACGCCGGGCGCGCGGGTATGCCAGCCTTCCAAAGACAGGGCCGCATACAGCAGGCCGGTTCGTGCTTCTATCCGGGGCAGGCCGGTGACGGCGTGGGCCGCGCGCTTGTGCAGGAAGTTGGCGTGATGCGCGAGCATCCGCAAAAACGCGGTCTGGCTTGGCGCATCTGTGCCTTGCATCAAGAACACCGCGTGGCTGATCAGCCGGATCAGCCGCCGCCCTGAAAGCCCCGGTGCCCAGCCCGGTCCGCTGCCGCGCCCATAACGGCGCATCCACTCGGCCAGTCCGGCTTGCGCCAAGTCGCGCGCGGGTTTGTCGCCCACGGCGGCAAGGTGGTCCAGCCACCCAAAGCCTTGCAGTTCATCCACGGCCTCTGGGGTGGTGGCATCGAAGGGCACCGCGCCGTCCGCCTGCAGCAATTCACCCGCGACAAGGAAGTTTCCGGCCAACATCTGCTGGCCGCGTGCGAACAAACCCAAGCTGCGCGGCTCTGGCTGCGAGGTGATGGCGATCGGTGCGCGCACCCGTCCCAGCCAGCGCGAGGCCAGCTTGTCCATCGCGCTGACGCGTTCGGTTCCCGATGACGCTGCCTTGCTCACCCCTGTCCTGCCCATTGTCTTTGTGCGGCCTTACCCGTGGCTTTTGGCGGCACCATACCCTGTGGCCGCGCGGCTGTCACCGGGAATGGCGCGGCTATGCGTCATTGCCTGTCATTGGGGTGTGGACAGAAGGGCCATGTAAAACCCGTCCAACCCGCCCAGATCGGCCCAATAATCGGGTCTTGTGCGGATCGGCCCAGTATCGCTTTGCCAATGGGCAGGCACGCCCGCAATGGGCCGATGCACCAGTCGCGTGCCGGGATGGCGCTGCAAGGCGGCGGCGATCTGCTCCTCACCCTCGGCGGGCAGCAGAGAACAGGTGCAATACACCAGCAGCCCGCCGGTTTTTAGCAGGCCAGAGGCCGGATCCAGCACCCGGTCGAGCAGGGCCGCCTGCAAGTCGCGCAAGGCGCGCAACCCGTCCTTGGTTTTCAAAAGCGGCAATTCCGGGTGGCGGCGGATGGTGCCCGTGGCCGAACAGGGCGCATCCAGCAAAACCGCGTCATAGGGCTGGTCGGGACGCCATGTCAGCGCATCGGCGCAGACCACATGCGCGCCAAGCCCGGTGCGCTTGAGATTTGCGCGCAACCGCGACAGGCGCGCATCCGACAGGTCCAGCGCAGTGACATCCGCGCCCATGGCGGCCAGTTGCATCGTCTTGCCGCCCGGGGCCGCGCACAGGTCAAGCACGCGTTCCTGCCCCTCTAGCCAACGCGCAGGCAGGGCGCTGGCGGCATCTTGCACCCAGAACGCGCCCTCGGCATAGCCCGGCAGCGCGCTGACCTGCTGACCGGAGGGCACGCGCAGGGTGCCGGTGGGCAAGACCTGCCCCTCTAGCCCAGTGGGGCAGGGGCCGCGCAGGCTTAGGTCCAAAGGGGGGGCGGCCTCTTGTGCGGCCTCGATCGCTTGGGTGACGCTGCTGCCATAGGCATTTTGCAACGCGCCGCGCAGCCAGCCGGGCAGGCGCGGGGCGGGGGCCTTGGCCCAGTCTTGCGGCAACCCTTCGGCCACGCGGCGCAGCACGGCATTGCCAAGGCCCGCGAATTTTGGCGCGACATGGTTCAGCAATCCGACCGTATCGTTGATTACGCCATGCGCGGGAGCTGCCATCGCGCCCATTTCCGTGACCGCCAAGCGCAACGCCCATAACACGATATCGGGCGGGGTTTTGCGCATGGGGGCGCGCAACAGGTGGTCGGCGCGGCCCATATGCCGAAAGGTGGCCAGCGCCAGCCGCGCCGCGCGGGCTTGGCCCTCGGGCGGCAGTGCCAGATAGGGGCGCGGTTGCACTTCGGCCAAGCTGCGCGCTTCTGTGACAACGGCCATGACAAGCGCATGGGCGGCGGCGCGCGGGGCGTGCGAGGACGGGGTTTCGGGCATGGTTTCTTGTCCTTTTGTGCCGCTGCGGTATATCAGGCAAGACGCCATGACAAGCAGAGCGACCATGACCGACCAAGCCGCAGACCCTGAGAACACGCCAGAACTTTCCCCCGAGGATGAAGCCGCCCGCCGTGCCAAACTGCCCGAAGCCGCGCAGCGCGCGTTGGCAGAGGCCGATGCCCGCCGAGCTGCTGCACAAGCCTTGGAGCTGCCGCGCGAATTGGGTGGCCGCAAAGGACCTGAACCCGTGCGCTATGGCGATTGGGAGAAGAAGGGCATCGCCATCGATTTCTGAGTGCCGCAGGGCTTTTGCGACTATCGGGCGGGCATACCCATCTTAGGCCAGATATTGGCTGGCTTGGTGTTGACAGCATAGATCAGTTTGAAAAAATTTATCCATGAAAAAGGCCCGCTATCCGTGAGATGCGGGCCGTTTCCATATATGCAGAGATTTGCGGCGCGGGATCAATTCACCGGCACCACAATGCCCTTCTCGCGCGCCAAGGTCCGCATGCGGGCTTGCAGCTTTTCGAAGGCGCGCACTTCGATCTGGCGGATGCGCTCGCGCGATACGTCGTAGCGTTGCGACAGGTCTTCCAGCGTGACCGGATCATCGCTCAGGCGGCGCTGGGTCAGCACGTCGCGCTCGCGGTCGTTGAGCGCATCCATCGCTTCGATCAACAATTCGCGGCGCAGGTCCAATTCGTCCCGCTCGGCATAATCATCGGCCTGATTTGCGTTTTCATCTTCCAGCCAGTCTTGCCAGCTTGCCGCGCCATCCTCGGTTCCGACCGTTGCGTTCAGCGACGAATCCCCGCCCGACAGGCGGCGGTTCATCGAAATCACTTCTTCCTCGGTCACGTTCAGATCATTCGCAATGCGCGCCACGTTTTCCGGCCGCATATCGCCATCTTCCAACGCGCCGATCTTGTTCTTGGCCTTGCGCAGGTTGAAGAACAGCTTTTTCTGCGCGCTTGTCGTGCCCAGTTTGACCAAGGACCAGGACCGCAGAATATATTCCTGAATACTGGCGCGGATCCACCACATCGCATAGGTCGCCAGACGGAACCCCTTTTCCGGGTCGAACCGCTTTACCGCCTGCATTAGGCCGACATTCGCTTCGGAAATCACCTCTGCCTGTGGCAACCCATAGCCACGATACCCCATGGCGATTTTCGCCGCCAAACGCAGATGGCTGGTGACAAGCTGATGCGCCGCGTCCGTGTCCTGATCCTCAACCCAGCGCTTGGCAAGCATGTATTCCTGTTCCGGCTCCAGCATCGGGAAGCGGCGGATTTCCTGCAAATAGCGGTTCAAACCCTGTTCGGGGCTTGGTGCCGGTAGGTTTGCATAACTGGCCATGCGGACTCTCCTCTCTGGCTTTGGCACATATGTGCCAGTCCCCGCGCACGCAAGTATTGCAACAAAGCGTCACGAAAGCGTTAAAGGCTCAAGCGGCGGGCATAGTTTCGATCAGGCTTGCCATATCGTCGGGCAAAGGGGCATGGAACTCAAGCATCTCACCGCTTTCGGGGTGCTCGAAGCCCAAGGTTTCGGCATGCAGCGCCTGCCGCGCAAAGGCCCCAACCGCCGCTACCGCTTCGGCCCCTAAAGCGGCCTCTGACAATTTCCGCCGCCCGCCATAGACCGGATCGCCCACCAAGCCATGACCGGCATGCGCCAGGTGCACCCGGATCTGATGCGTGCGCCCAGTTTCCAGCCAGCATTCCAGCAGGCTTAGTGCGGGGGGCGTGCCGTAAGCCTGCAGCACACGTGCACGCGTGACGGCATGGCGCCCATTCGACCACACGACCGCTTGCCGCTGCCGGTCGGTGCGGTGGCGCGCCAGCTGCGAAGTAACTTTCAGAATGTTCCCCGCCTCGAAACTCGCGCCCCGCACGCCCCGCAAGCGCGGATCACCAGCATCGGGCAGGCCATGGACCAGCGCCAGATAGCGCCGCAACACGCTGTGGCGTTCAAATTGCGCGGCCAGATGGTGGTGGGCATGGTCCGACTTGGCCGCGACCAACAGCCCCGACGTATCCTTGTCTATGCGGTGCACGATGCCGGGCCGCTTTTCGCCGCCAATGCCCGACAGGCTGTCGGCGCAATGGTGGAGCAGCGCATTCACCAAGGTGCGGTCGGGCGAGCCGGGGGCGGGATGCACCACCATCCCCGCCGGTTTGTTGACCACGATCAGCGCGTCATCCTCATAGACCACGTCGAGCGCGATCTCCTGCGCGACGGTTTCGACCTCTGCCGCTGGCTCGACCCGCAAGACCAACATATCCCCTTCGGTCACCTTGGCGCGCGGGTCGTCCAGAACTGCCCCCGCGCGCCACACGCAGCCTTCGGCGATCATCCGCATCAGGCGTGAGCGTGACAATGCCGCTTCTTCTGGCACATCGCGCGCCAAGGCCTTATCAAGCCGGGCAGGCGGGTCTGCCGCGATCACGACCTGCAATTCGGTAAAAGGTGCCTGCGCCATGTCCATGCCCCCAGAGGGTCCGTTAGAAGATGAAGAAACCGCCATGCCCCCCGATGTGCGCTTCGTCAAGCGATTGGTGGTTATTTTGACCAGCGTCATGATCGCGGGGCTGGTCCTGATCGTGGGGCTTTTGGTGGCGCGGCTTACCCAAGCACCCGCGCCGCTGACATTTCCCGACATGCTCGACCTGCCCGCGGGTATCACACCAGAGGCCGTCACGCTCGCGCGCGATTGGGTGCTGGTGCTGGCCGAGGGCGAAATCCTGCTCTTTGACCGCGCGACTGGCGCGCTCTCGCACCGCATCGCGCTGCCCTGATCGCTTCATCTTGCCCTAAATACTCACTGTCGGACCAGAAACCAAACCCGCAACAGCGGCATTGAAGCGGCGCGCGTGGCCCTCTACCATGGCGTGAAAACGCTCGGAGGCCCCATGAACCGCACCATAACCCAAACCATTGGCGAGGCACAGGTCAGCATCATCACCGATGGCGCGACGACCTTCACGCCCGACCTGTTCCCTGAAACCGATGAAGCCCAGATCGGCGCGCTATTGGCAGAGGCAGGCGCGACCCAGATCGAGACGAATTTCAACGCCGTCCTGATCCGCATGAACGGGCGCATTATTCTGGCCGATGCTGGCCCGCGCGATCTGTTCGGGCCGACATGTGGGTTCTTGGCCGATGGCTTGGCGGAACTCGGGGTCGCGCCCGAGGATGTGGACAAGCTGGTTGCCACCCACCTGCACCCCGACCATGTAGCGGGTATGATTACGGCAGAGGGCGCGGCGGTCTTTCCCAATGCCACCCTGCATGTGACAGAGGCCGACCGCGCCTTCTGGTCCGATGACGCGCATTTCCAGCGCGCTTTGTCGGGGATTGCCGATTGGGCGAAACTGGCGCAGGCGGTGCTAGCGGCTTACGATGATCGGCTGGTGATGGCGCGGGACGGGTCCGAAGTTGCGCCGGGCCTGACCTTCATGGACCTGCCGGGGCATACGCCGGGGCATGCGGGCTGGCGGCTGGAATCGGGCGGCGAGATGCTGATCCACGGGGGAGACATCGTCCACGCACCCGCGCTGCAACTCGCGGACCCGGATGTGGCGATTTCGTTTGATATCGACATGAACACCGCCCGCGATACGCGGCGGCAGCTTCTGGAAGAAATCTACGCCGACCGCGCGCTGTTTACCGGCGGCCACTTCCTGTCGCCTGCCTTCAACCGCCTGAAGCGGGACGGTCTGGGGTTCAAGCTGGTGCCGGGGGTGTGAGGGTTTGACTACAGATAATCTCTTGAGATTAACGATAACATATCTATTGCATAAGACCAAAATCACATTTTAATTTTGGATGTGCAGTACGATTAGTTTGACACAAAAAATGGAGCAAGCCGATTAAGCTTAGAAGTAAAAATTGGGAGCTCGCACAGCTAAGATCTGCGCGTAAGAGGCAAAGAAGGGAAAATCGATTTAGAGATAAATCAGTTTTTACCGAGTATATTTCTGTTTACGCTCCTCAAGTGCTTAGTTATTCTTTGAACAGTAATGAGACATTAAGTTTCTTTACCTCTTTGAAGGATGCAATCTTCAGCAATGAGACATTTCAGCGTAGAGGAAAAACTCAACGTAAGTTTATGCGCCTCTCGTTGGATAACATAGAACATATATCGTTGCCATGTGCTGTTGTGCTGAGCGCTGAATTAAAGAGATGGACTTTGCTTACTGGGGTAGCGCCAAAGTTGCTAAACTTTAGCCGCTGGAACTATCGAACCCGATCTATCCTGACAAGCTTGGGTACACTACAGCACCTAGGCATAAGAAGAAAGTCATACAAAAGATTTATTGATTGTGATGATCAGGAGCAAGTAACTCTTGTCGAGCTTACAAGTGCGGGCATACAAGATGGAGAGAAGGTTGAGCAACTTCAAAGCGATTTGATTTCATTGGCAAAGTTTTTCAAGCCGAAGCAGTATATTTTTCGTGCACTACTCGAGGCTACCAATAATGCGATTGAACATGCATATGAAAATAATGCTGAACTGCTCTATCCGATACCAGGGGGGAAGAGGTGGTACGCAACTGCATCGTACGACATGATGAACGACTCATTAAGGTTTTTTGTGTATGATCAAGGGATCGGGATACCGGAATCTCTGAGAACGAAGGACACGTGGCGACAAAAGTTGCATGAGCTGACAGACCGGCTTGGCCTGAGCGATCACGACTCGGACCTGATAGATGCCGCTTTCCAAATAGGCAAAACAAGAACAGGACAAAAGGAACGAGGTAAGGGTCTGAAAGACATGCAAAGTGTGCTTGAAAAGGCCGGTGCCGGATACATCAGAGTGATCAGTGGGCAGGGCGATTGTACGCTTTCAGCACATGAGCACGTGGAAAAACGACGACATAGTTCCCATATCGGGGGAACCCTTGTAGAATGGAGCATTCCTGTCAGTGCTCTCATCGGCGAAGGATCAGAAGATGGTCGATATACGCATAGCGAATGATTACACTCGGCATCCGGGTGGGAGGTACTCTAGGCTTGGAAAGTTCAGTGGAGAGCGCTTTCGCGACGAATTTCTGATCCCCTCTTTGAATTCTGAGGAACAAGTGCAAGTGTATCTTGATGGTACAGCAGGGTATGGATCTTCTTTTTTAGAAGAAGCTTTTGGCGGTCTCATACGAAATGGTTTTGATCTAATAAGTCTAGAAAGAAGATTAAAGATAATTGCTGAAGATCCAGAATTTGAAACATACGTACATGAAGTGTGGCAGTACATTCGAGAAGAGGCTGAACGAAAATTGAAGGCATGAATGGTTTCTTCATATCACTATTAGGTGGCTTTTTGGGTGCCTTTCTAGGTGTGATTGGTTCAAAACTTGCGTTTTTCATCCTCGAACCTGGTATTGCGTTGGAGAGAAAGCGAGATGATGCTTTGAATGATATATTAGACGAGATTGAAAAAGTAAGAATATTGTCTGTGGATTATTGGAGTGGGGCATTTAGTGAAGGATCAAGAAAAATAAGATCTGCTGAGCAAGACCTTCGCACAGGTCTCCACAATTTAATCAAGGAATCTAGCATTTTATTTGAAGATTCTCAGGATGCGAGGGTGCGTTGTGAGGGAGAAATCAGAAGATTAAGAATTCTTATAACAGGCAGAGATTTTGGTGATGGTCAAGTGATTTACAAACCAGAGATTGTCGAGGAGATTAAAAGAGAATCTGCAGATCTTAGGCGTTTTTTGAGAACCGAACGTGGAAGTTTGAAGCGGCGTTTTCTGTGACGCTCGCTTTCGATTATTCTGGCTTTATAATCGTTTCTGACTGACGTGATTGTAAATCATCCCTATCTTGTGACATTCCGCCCCTCGCATATGTCCCCCCTTCCGCGTAAGCAGACCCAAAGCCAAGGGGCCACAGATGCAGTCAGACTTCCCGAAAACCCGTGACATCCTGCTCATCGGTGGCGGTCATGCCCATGCGCTGG
>CAYNWX010000123.1:0-2270 GCA_964401005.1 uncultured Natronohydrobacter sp. | reverse complement strand
CCGACTTGCGCGCGGCACGGGCCGAGTTGCTGGATTCCTTGCGCGCCGAAAGTTTTGAAGCCGACCGTTTCCGCGCCGGGTTGGACGTGGCACAAGCGCGCCTGCTGGACATGGGCAACCAATTGGAAGGTCAACTTTTGATCCGTCTGGAAGGGTTGGATCATGCCGCACGGCAAGAGGTCGCGGACCGATTGGAAGAGCGCACCACCCGTTTGGCAGGCCCGCGCGACTAGTCCCTAATCTTGCGGCCCAGAAGTTCCAGCCGATGCCCTTCCAGCTTGTAGCCAAGGCGGCGAGCGATCTTGTCTTGCAGCGCCTCGATCTCTGGGTCGACGAATTCGATCACTTCGCCTGTATCCATGTCGATCAGGTGGTCGTGATGGGCGCGCTGGCTATCCTCGAACCGGGCGCGGCCATCGCCGAATTCCACGCGGTCCAGAATGCCGGCTTCCTCGAACAGCTTGACGGTGCGGTAAACGGTCGCCAGTGAGATGCGCGCATCGCGGGCATTGGCGCGGGCATGCAGTTCTTCGACATCGGGGTGGTCGTCGGCCTCGTCAAGTACGGCGGCAATGGTGCGGCGCTGGTCGGTCAAGCGCACGCCTTGCGCCTGCAACCGCTGCATGATGGGTTTTGTCATATGCCCGCCCCTTGCTCTGGCCCCTGGGAGGCCAGAGTTTACGAGGTTCAGGGAACGCTGAAAACCGCCAATCGGTTAAAGTTTGCCCTTCAGGAACCCGCCCAGCATGGATTGCAGTGATCCAAAATCCATATCCTGCGCCTGCCCTTGGGGCGAAAGTTTGTCAATCATGGCGGGCAAAGCCTCTGCCAGCACGCTGGAAGCCTCTGCCGGGGCCATGTTCGCCTTCTCGGCCAGTTGTTGCAGAACGTCACCGCCCAGTGCCTGTTCAATGTCAGCACCTGCCACGGGCTTGTTCGCGCCGTCGCCCAACCAGCTTTGCACCGCATCGTCCATACCTGCTTGTTGGAATTGCGCAAGCAAGCCCTGCATCCCGCCCACAGGGCTGTCCTTGGACAAAAGGCCCATCGCGGCTTCCATCAGCTTGGGGTTCTGCATGACGCTTTCCAACAGCCCGCCATTTTGGCCAGCCGCGTTCAGCACCGTGTCTGTCAGGGATTTCAGAAGGCTCATTTCGCATTACTCCTTGCGCACTTGTGATGGTGCAAAAGTTAGCATGCGCGCGCCGATCTGTCACCGCCCGTAATAGAGGCCCACGACATGCTCGGCTTCCGCAAAGAACAGCCAACGTTGGGTCAGCATCCCGGCCATGTGTAAGGCAAGGGCGAGGATTGCGGCAAAGTAACTTGCAGGCAGCATGAGCAGTAGCGCGGGCGCAAGCGCGCCAAGGCCCAGCGCAATGAGCCTGAGTTTATGCGCGTGTTTGCGGCCCACGACATGCACCATCTCGCGCAGCAGGTAGTTGCGGCCCGAATGCGGCGGTTCCAGCAGACGGACCTTGCCGATTTTGCCAAGGCCCGTGGCCGTGCCCGCGTCGCTGCCCGATTCCGCAAAGCGCCTGTCACCCGCGACCCAATGCGCGACCATGGCGACAGACAGCGCCAGCATCAGCCACAGCGCGACCGTCAGCTTGGCGGCGAGAAGCGCGCCGCCTGCCAGCGCCGCCAGCAGAAACACGGGCGGGGTGGACCAATGATGCCAGCGCGGCACGGCGCGGATTTGCGCATAGATCATGGCGGTGGCAAGGATCGTGGCCAAGGATAGCGCGCCGCCGATCCAGCCCAAGACGGGCAAGGGCATGTCCCAGAATGCCGAGGCGGCGGCGTGGGGGGCCATCACCGCCAGCGTGGCCGCGGACAAAACCGCCTCGCGTGAGAGCCACGAACTGCGCCACTGGGTGAACGCCAGAAACGCGCGTTCGGGGTGGCCAAGGTGGAAGGCGGCGGCCATCAGGCCGATGCCCGCCAAACCGTAGGCCAAGCCAAAGAACACGATAGCGGCAAAGCCCGTGGGTGCCTTCAGCCCAAAGCCCAGCCACGCCAGCAAGCCGAAGCTAAGACCCGAGAGCGTGGTGAAGATAATCAGCGACGGGGCGGGATGCATGTCAGAGCTTCTCCAACGCGCGGTCCAGCCAGCCGAGGAAACCCTTGGCTTCTGGCGTGGGCTCGCACAGGCTGGCAAGGTCGGGAATGTCGAGGCTGTCGCGGGCGCGCGGCGGCAGGTATTTGTTGACCGGGGCCGTGCCTTGTTCGGGCATCAGGTTGAACCCTTCGCGCGCGGCGACCAGTTT
>CAYNWX010000122.1:0-41830 GCA_964401005.1 uncultured Natronohydrobacter sp. | reverse complement strand
GCGCAACCGCAGGTGCCGCTAAGGGCAAAAAACGCTTGTCCAGCGGTCGGATTCAGGCGATCTTCACGTCAGTAGGCACGCCACTTGGGGAATGTCGGTACAATTATGTTGAACAACTTTTCAAACGGTGTCTTTGCTCTAGGAATCTTCTTTGGGTATATTATGGCGCTACTGTCAGTTCTTGGTTTTTTGTATTTTGACCTGTCATTGAAGGAGCCAGTGTTTCAAGCAGTTTTTGGTGTTTTGGCTGGTGGCCTAATTACTCTATCTATTTCAATATGGGTTAGAACAAACGAATTACATGACAGATATGAAAGTCTTGCAACAGTTCTCCAAATTCGACTTTCAGGGGAACTGTTCTTCTTGTCAATGATGGGTAAAAGTTTTGGCATCGCTCGAGAAAATTTCAAAAAGAACAAAGTCTTTGATCCATCTTTTTCGATGGCATTCTTGTTTGAGTTCTTTCCGGTGCCAGAAGCGGTCGAGCAGAAGCCGATTGAGCTTTCTGAATTGGCTTTTTTAATTGACATCCTTGAGGGTGCAGACAATAGCCGTGATCTCAAAACTTGCTGTTTTAAAACAAGACTATAAGGACGTAGGTCAAGCGGTCAGTTTGGTCTTCAAAGAGCATCAAATATTTATGCACAACTCATTGCGCATAGGTTCGAAAGATGTCGATGTTGATACTTTAAAAAATTGCCTGTCAGATCTGGAGCGACTTTCATCAAAAGTTCTTAGGATTGAGAAAGAGATTGTTGAAGTATACTCCGAGATCCGCTTCTTGCTTGAAAAAATGCAAAATGGTTTAATCCGAAAAACCGGGCGAAAGGTGGCTTATGTAGTTTAAGAAGGATAGATATAAAACTCTACATTGAACCCTCAAACATCCAATTCCTCCACAAACCTAGCATTCTCGCTAATATACTGGAACCGCAATTCCGGTTTCTTGCCCATCAGCCGCTCGACAAGGTCCGAGGTTTCCCCCGGCAAATCGTCATCCACCGACACGCGGATCAAACGCCTAGATGCCGGGTCCATCGTCGTTTCCTTCAAATCCTTCGCGTCCATCTCTCCCAAGCCCTTGAAGCGCGAGACGTCGATCTTGCCTTTGCCGCCCAAGCCGACCCCCAGCAGGCGCTCTTTCTCCACCTCGTCCAAAGCATAGACGCGCTTCGCCCCTTGGGTCAGCCGGAACAGGGGCGGGCAGGCCAGATACAGGTGGCCCGCGTCGATCATCGGGCGCATCTGGGTGTAGAAGAAGGTCATCAAGAGCGCCGCGATATGCGCGCCGTCCACATCGGCGTCGGTCATGATGATGATCTTGTCATAGCGCAGGTCATCCAGCCGGAACTTGTTGCCCAGACCCACGCCCATGGCTTGGCACAGGTCGTTGATCTCGGCATTCGTGGTCAGCTTGTTCGACGCCGCCCCCAGCACGTTCAGGATTTTGCCGCGCAGGGGCAGCAGGGCTTGGGTCTTGCGGTCGCGGCCCATTTTGGCAGAGCCGCCCGCCGAATCGCCCTCGACAATGAACAGCTCGGTGCCTTCCTTATTGGTGGCAGAGCAATCGACCAGCTTGCCGGGCAGACGCAGCTTTTTCGTCGCGGTCTTGCGCGAGGTTTCCTTTTCCTGACGCCGCCGCAGCCGTTCCTCTGCGCGCAGCACAAGGAAATCGAGGATCGCGCCCGCCGATTTGGGGTCGGCGGCCAGCCAGTTGTCGAAATGGTCGCGCACCGCCCCTTCGACCATGCGCGCGGCTTCCGTGGTGGCCAAGCGGTCCTTGGTTTGGCCAACGAATTCGGGTTCGCGGATAAAGCAAGAGACCAAAGCACAGCCGCCCGCCGCCATATCCTCGCGCGTGATCTGGGCGGCTTTTTTGTTATTGGCCAATTCGCCATAAGCGCGGATGCCCTTCAGGATCGCGGCCCAGAAGCCCGCCTCGTGCGTGCCGCCTTCGGGCGTGGGGACGGTGTTGCAGTAGGATTGCACGAACCCGTCGCGCGCCGGGGTCCAGTTGATGGCCCATTCGACGGAACCGGGCTGGTTGAATTTCTCCTGAAAGCCGACTTTGCCCGCGAAGGGTTTGTCGGAATAGGTGACATTGCCGGTGAGTTGTTCGTTCAGGTAATCGGCCAGCCCACCGGGGAAGTGGAACACGGCCTCCATGGGCGTGTCGCCATCGGGGATGGCCGATTTCCAGCGGATTTCCACGCCCGAAAACAGATAGGCCTTGGAGCGAACCATGGACAAAAGGCGGGCGGGGCGGAATTTGAGCGCGCCGAAAATCTCTGCATCGGGGTGGAAGGTGAAGGTGGTGCCGCGCCGGTTGGGGGCGGGGCCGACCTTGGCCACCGGGCCTTGCGGAATGCCACGCGAGAATTCCTGCACGTAAAGCTCGCGGTTGCGGGCAACCTCGACGCGCAGCTTGTCCGACAGCGCATTCACGACTGACGCCCCCACGCCATGCAAGCCGCCCGATGTGGCATAGGCTTTTCCGCTGAACTTGCCGCCTGCGTGCAGTGTGCAGAGGATCACCTCCAACGCGGACTTGTCGGGGAATTTGGGGTGTGGATCGATCGGAATGCCGCGGCCATTGTCGCGGATGGTGATGGAGTAGTCGGAATGCAGTTCCACCTCTATGCGGTTGGCATGGCCCGCCACGGCTTCGTCCATAGAGTTGTCGAGCACTTCGGCGACCAGATGGTGCAGCGCGCGCTCATCCGTGCCGCCGATATACATGCCGGGGCGTTTGCGGACGGGTTCCAGCCCTTCCAGCACCTCGATGGACGACGCGTCATAGCTGTCGGATTGCGGCAAAAGGTCGGACATGGGCGCGCGATTCCTGAAAAGGGGGAAGATACTACCAATAGACCATTCCGGACGCACAGGCGCAAGGGATTGGGGCTTGCGCCACCGGTCCAGGGGCCATGCCGCGCATTTGCGCAAGATATGCAAAGTTGACACGCCTTTTGGCGCAAGTTTGTGGCAGATTTGGCATTGACCCTGCCCGCGCAGAAGCTTAGTTTCCGCAAAGCTAAAGCAATGGATGGCGGCGATGCGCTCAGCACTTGTAATTGTAGTAGGAAAGATGCGCATGGGCCGGTAACCGGACTCCCACAAGGAACCCATGCGCCCCCGAGAAAACCGGGGGCTTTTTTATTGCCGCGACCCGCGCTAAAGCGCCTTTGACATGACGGTGGATGGAGCAAGCGATGACACGTCAGATGACCGGAGCCAAGATGGTGATAGAGGCCCTGAAGGATCAGGGTGTAGAGGTGGTGTTCGGCTACCCCGGTGGTGCGGTCCTGCCCATCTATGACGAGATGTTCCAGCAAAACGACATTAAGCATATTCTCGTGCGCCACGAACAGGGCGCTATCCATGCCGCCGAGGGCTATGCGCGGTCAACCGGTAAGCCGGGTGTGGTGCTGGTTACCTCTGGTCCCGGTGCGACCAACACGGTCACAGGCATTGTCGATGCGCTGATGGACTCGATCCCGATTGTCGTTCTGACGGGGCAGGTGCCGACCTTCATGATCGGGTCGGACGCCTTCCAAGAGGGCGACACGGTGGGCATAACCCGCCCCTGCACCAAGATGAATTGGCTGGTGAAGGAAACCGACAAGCTGTCGGCCACCATTCACGAGGCGTTCCATGTCGCCACATCCGGCCGCCCTGGCCCGGTCTTGGTGGATATTCCTAAGGATGTACAATTCGCGACCGGCACCTATACCGAGAAGTCGGATACGCGCACCGGCCATTACAAGCCGCGCACCAAGGGCGAGCCGGAGATGATCGCCCGCATGGTCGAGCTGATCGAGACTGCCGAACGCCCGGTCTTCTATACTGGCGGCGGCGTCATCAATTCTGGCGACCGCGCGACGGAATTGCTGCGCGAATGGGCAGAAGCGACGGGCTTCCCTGTCACTTCCACGCTGATGGGCTTGGGCTGTTACCCGGCATCTGGCAAGGCTTGGCTGGGCATGTTGGGGATGCACGGCACTTATCAGGCCAATTGGGCGATGCATGATTGCGACCTGATGCTGAATATCGGCGCGCGGTTCGATGACCGGATCACGGGCCGCATCAACGCGTTCAGCCCCGGCTCGACCAAGGTGCATATCGACATTGACCCGTCCTCTCTGAACAAGGTCATTCACACGCATGTGCCGATTGTGGGCGACATTGCCGAAGTGCTGGAAGAGGCTTTGGCGCTGTGGAAGTCGCGCGGATCGAAGGTCAACCGCGAGGCGGTGGCAACGTGGTGGAAACAGATCGACGAATGGCGCGCGGTCGATTGCCTAGCTTACAAGCCCGGCGTGAATGCCATCCGCCCGCAGCACGCTGTGGCGCGTCTGGAAGCGCTGACCAAGGGGATGGACCGCTACATCACCACCGAAGTCGGTCAGCATCAGATGTGGGCCGCGCAATATCTGGGCTTTGAAGGCCCGAACCGTTGGATGACCTCTGGCGGCTTGGGAACCATGGGTTACGGCGTGCCCGCCTCCATCGGCGTGCAGATCGCGCACCCGGATGCGCTGGTCATCAACGTGGCGGGCGAAGCAAGCTGGCTGATGAACATGCAGGAGATGGGCACGGCGATCCAGTATCGCGCGCCGGTCAAGCAGTTCATCCTGAACAACGAACGCTTGGGCATGGTGCGCCAGTGGCAGGAATTGCTGCATGGCGAGCGGTATTCAAGTTCGTGGTCCGAAGCGCTGCCCGATTTCGTGAAACTGGCCGATGCGTTTGGCTGCAAGGGCATTCGCTGCGACAACGAAGCTGATCTGGATGACGCGATCCGCGAAATGCTGGCCTATGACGGCCCGGTGATCTTCGATTGCATCGTGGAAAAGCACGAAAACTGCTTCCCCATGATCCCCTCGGGCAACGCGCATAACCAGATGTTGCTGGGCGATGCGGAAACCCAAGGCGTCATCGGCGCCAAGGGCGCGGTTTTGGTGTAAGGAAACAAGATGTCCCCCCTCAATATCCAGAAAGGCGCGTCGAAACATAGCGCCTATGATCTGCGCGACCCGAATGCAGAAGTGATCGAAACGCATACGCTGGCCGTGATCGTCGATAACGAATCCGGTGTGCTGGCGCGGGTGATCGGCCTGTTTTCGGCGCGTGGTTACAATATCGACAGCCTGACCGTGGCAGAGGTGGACCATTCGGGCCATCTGTCGCGGATCACGGTTGTGACCTCTGGGACGCCGCAGGTGATTGTGCAGATCAAGGCGCAGTTGGAGCGGATGGTGATCGTGCACCGCGTGCATGACCTGACGCTGGAAGGGCCGAATGTGCAGCGCGAATTGGCGCTGTTCAAGGTGAAGGGCAAGGGCGAGGCGCGGATCGAAGCCCTGCGTCTGGCCGAGATTTTCCGAGCCAACGTGGTGGATTCGACGCTGGAAAGCTTCGTGTTCGAAATGACCGGCACGCCGCAAAAGGTCGATGCCTTTGCCGAATTGATGCAGCCTTTGGGGCTGATCGAAGTGGCGCGCACCGGGGTTGCCGCGATTTCGCGTGGGGTCTGAGGCACGCGAAAAGCCGCCCCGATAAGGGGCGGCCTTTGTGTTGTGCTAGCGGTTTACGCGACAGAAACCAGTTCCACCGCGAAGGTCAGGGCTTTGCCCGCCAGCGGATGGTTGGCGTCCAGCGTGACGGTGCTGTCGGTCACTTTGGCCACCTGCACTGGAATTTGCCGCCCGTCCGGGGTTTGCATGTTCAGCATGGTGCCGGGGTCCAGCGGAATATCTGCTGGGATCTGCTCGCGCGGCACGTCTTGGCGCGCTTCGGCCTGATACTCGCCATAGGCTTCTGTCGCCGGGATGGTTACGGTTTTTTGCTCGCCCGTGGCCATCCCGTCAATCGCGCGGTCCAGACCGGGGATGATCTGGCCGGAGCCTACGGTAAATTCCAGTGGGTCGCGGCCTTCGGAACTGTCAAAGACCGACCCATCGTCCAAAGTGCCAGTATAATGAATGCGAACTTTCTTGCCCGCGGTTGCGTGCGTCATGGGGTATCCTTCCAAGTGGGGAGTGGGTTGGGCGAGGCGCGCAATCTCGCGCGGTAGCTCTGAGGGCAAAACTGCCTTGCCATGGCCCGAATGTAAACCCCGCCCGCCTTTGCCTGCTTGACCCGCTTGCGCCCGCAGGCCATACCGCCGCCGCGACAGGGGGGCATGATGGCCGAGCAGGAACGCAATTTCTACGGGCGGATCAAGGGCAAGACATTGAAGCCCGCGCAGCGCATATACTTGGCAGAGGATTTGCCAGCGCTGGAATTGCGCGGCGTCAGCCGTGACGATAATCCCGACCGCACCCGCGTGAACCCGACCACGTTTTTTGGTGACAACCGCCCCGTGTGGCTGGAAGTTGGCTTTGGCGGGGGCGAGCATCTGGTGCACCAGGCCACCCAAAACCCCGGCGTGGGAATTATCGGGTGCGAGCCGTTTCTGAATGGGGTAGCCATGGCCTTGGGCAAAATTCGCGAGGCGGGCGTGTCGAACCTGCGGCTATACCCGTGGGATGTGCGCGACCTGTTCGACGTGTTGCCCGATGCCTGTCTGGACCGGGCGTTTCTGCTCTATCCCGACCCGTGGCCCAAGCAGCGCCACCATCGGCGCCGCTTTGTGACGCCAGAACATTTGCTGCCCTTGGCGCGGGTGATGAAACCGGGCGCCATCTTTCGGGTGGCGACCGACATTCCCGATTATGTGCGCCAGACCTTACAAGAGGTGCCGCAGGCCGGGTTCACCTGCCTGACGCAGGGGCCAAGCGCTTGGGCCACGCCGTGGGAGGATTGGCTATCCACCCGCTACGAGCAAAAGGCGCTGCGCGAGGGGCGGCATCCGCATTACCTAACCTTCCGGCGCGACGCGTAGCCGGGGCTGTCAGGGGCTTGCCAGCTTGCGCACCGCGCCCATGAAGGTAATCCCGTGGTCGAATTGCCCGTAGCGCAGAAATTCCAGCACTTCGGCCAGCACGATGGGGTTCGACATGATGAATGTATGCGTGGCGGGCAGCACGATATGGTCGGTCATTCCGGCCAGCTTTGTGCTCTCGATGGACACTTTGCCGTCATCCACCCCCTCTATCAGCGCCGAAGTCAGCGGGTTCAGCGACAGATCGCCCGCGATCACGCCCAGTTCGTAATCTGGGAATTCCGGCAGCAGGTTGGGTGTTGCATCGCGTGCGGTCCCCAGTTCTAGCCCGGCGGGGCCGTTGATCCATTCGAACGCATCGATGTCGGAAAATACGTCCACCAGTTCTGACCCGTGGTTGGGCGGGGCCAGCATGACGACGCGGCCCATCTGGTCGGGGCGGTTCCGCTCCAGCCACGCGCGGGCCAAGATGCCGCCCATGGAATGGGTCACGAAATGCACCGGCGCATCGCCACATTGGGTAACGCCCGTGCCGACATGGTCAATCAATTCGGAAATGGGTTGCGCGGTCGAGGGGTAGCCTTGGTTAACTACTTGGTAGCCATGCAGTTTCAGGGCTTCTTCCATCACCAGCATGGAGGTTTCTGTCCGCGCCAGCCCATGCAGCAGCAGCACGCATTCTGCGGCAGCGGGCAGGGGGGCAAGGAAGGCAAGGACGAGAAGTGCTTTCATATCCATCATATATGGTGACAGATGAAGTTGTGCCAGAAGAACGGAGCGTCACATGGCAACACCGCGCCTAGCCGTGCGTGCGCTGGTCTTGCGCCAGAACCGGCTGCTGATCGTCAATGCGTGGCCAGAAGGCAAAAGCGATCTGTGGTGCGCGCCCGGTGGCGGGGTCGAGCGTGGCCAGTCCTTGCCCGATAACTTGAAGCGTGAAATCCACGAAGAATGCGGGCTGGACATTGCCGTGGGCGCGCCGTGCCTTGTGAACGAGTTTCACGACCCGACGGGCAGTTTTCACCAAGTGGACATTTATTTCCATACCACAATCATTGGCGGCCAGATCGACCCGGCATGGCGCGATCCTGAAGGCGTGGTGACAGCGCGGCGTTTCGTGACAGAGGCAGAGTTGCGCAGGCTGCGCTTCAAGCCCGACAGCCTACCGGATTTGGCTTTTGGCGAGGCGCAGGCATTGCGCGCCTTTTATGACCCGTTGGAGCCGATCGTGCTGTAACCGGGCGGCGCGCGGGGGCTTTGCATTGACATTCCCCCTGTCCGTCTCACATGTAAGCCCGCATCACCGGGGGTTGCCCCGCCAAGACAGATTTGAGGAACTCATGGCCGTTGTCGTCGTCGAATCGCCTGCCAAGGCCAAGACAATCAACAAATATCTTGGCTCTGGCTACACGGTTCTCGCCTCTTACGGGCATGTGCGCGACCTGCCGCCCAAGGATGGGTCGGTCGATACCGAGCATGATTTCGACATGAAATGGGAAGTGGCGAGCGATTCGCGCAAGCACCTGAAGGCTATTTCCGATGCGTTGAAAGATGACAATGAACTGATCCTCGCCACCGACCCTGACCGCGAGGGCGAGGCGATTTCGTGGCATCTGACCGAAGCCTTGACCAAGTCCAAGGCGCTGAAAGCCAGCACGCCGGTCAAGCGCGTGGTGTTCAACGCGATCACCAAATCTGCCGTGACAGAGGCGATGAAGAACCCGCGCGACGTGGATATGCCGCTGGTGCGCGCCTATCTGGCGCGGCGGGCATTGGATTACCTTGTGGGGTTCAACCTGTCGCCCGTGCTGTGGCGCAAGCTGCCCGGTGCGAAATCGGCGGGGCGTGTGCAGTCGGTTTGCCTGCGTCTGATTGTCGAGCGCGAGATGGAGATCGAAGCCTTTCGTGCGCAGGAATACTGGAGTGTCGAGGCAGAGTTGACCACACCGCGCGGCGCGCAATTTAGCGCCAAGCTGGTCAATCTGGCGGGTAAGAAGCTGGACAAGTTCGACCTGAACAACCAGACGGCGGCGGAAATGGCGGTGCAGGCCGTGACCTCGCGCGATCTGACGGTGACATCGGTTGAAGCGAAGCCAGCCAGCCGCAATCCATCGGCCCCTTTTATGACATCGACCTTGCAGCAGGAAGCCAGCCGCAAGTTCGGCATGGGTGCAAAACAGTGCATGAGCACGGCGCAGCGCCTGTATGAGGCGGGCTACATCACTTATATGCGGACCGACGGGATCGACATGGCACCCGAAGCCGTGATGGCCGCGCGCGATGTGATCAAGGACCGCTACGGGGCCGAATATGTGCCGTCCTCGCCGCGCATGTATAAAAACAAGGCCAAGAACGCGCAGGAAGCGCATGAATGTATCCGCCCTACAGATATGGCGGTCAGCCCCGACAAGCTGAAAGTGTCCGATGCCGACCAGCGCAAGCTTTATGATCTGATCTGGAAGCGCACGATCGCGGGCCAGATGGAAGCCGCGCGGCTGGAGCGCACGACCGTTGAAATTGGGTCCAAGGACGGGCAGGTCGGCCTGCGCGCCACGGGGCAGGTGGTGCTGTTCGAGGGCTTTCTGAAGGTCTACGAGGAAGGCCGCGATGACGTGGTCGATGACGACGACAGGCGCCTGCCGCAAATGGCGCAGGGCGACGGGCTGACCAAGCGCGCCATCACGCCAGAGCAGCATTTCACCCAGCCGCCGCCGCGTTATACCGAAGCGACCTTGGTCAAGCGCATGGAAGAATTGGGCATTGGTCGCCCGTCCACCTATGCCAGCATTGTCACGACCATTCAGGACCGGGGCTATGTTCTGAAGGACAAGAACCGCCTGATGCCAGAGGATAAGGGCCGCTTGGTCACGATCTTTCTGGTCAATTACTTCCGCCGCTATCTGGAATACGATTTCACCGCCGCGCTGGAAGAACAGTTGGACGACATTTCGGCTGGCGATCGCGACTATAAAGAGGTGCTCGACCAGTTCTGGCGCGACTTCTCTGCCGCTATTGCCGAAACCGCCGATCTGCGCATTACCGAGGTGTTGGAAAAGATCGACGAGGTTCTGGCCCCGCAGCTTTACCCGCCGCGCGAAGATGGGACCGACCCGCGTGTCTGCCCGAAATGCGGCGAGGGTCGATTGCATCTGAAAACCGCGCGCTCTGGCGGGGCGTTCATCGGCTGCGGGAACTACCCCGAATGCCGCTTCACCCGCCCCATTGGCGTGACGGATGAAGCCGATGCGGAACTGTCAGGCGATGGCAAACTGCTGGGCCATGATGCGGGCGACCCGATCAGCCTGCGCACGGGGCGCTTCGGCCCCTATGTGCAGCGCGGCGAGGCCACACAGGAAGACCCGAAACCACCCCGCGCCTCGCTGCCGAAAGGCTGGGAGATCGAGGCGATGGATTTGGAGAAGGCGCTGATGCTATTGTCGCTGCCGCGCCCGGTCGGCCCCCATCCCGAAGATGGCGAGATGATTGAGGCGGGCATTGGCCGCTATGGTCCTTTCGTGAAGCACGGCAAGAAATACGCCAATTTGCCAGAGGTGGACGAGGTGTTCACCATCGGCATGAACCGCGCGGTCGAAGTGCTGGCCGCCAAGCCCGAGCGCGGGCGGGCGGCAGCGGCAGAGCCGCTGAAGGAACTGGGCGAGCACCCCGATGGCGGTGCTTTGGCTGTGATGAAAGGGCGTTACGGCCCCTATGTGAAGTGGGACAAGGTCAACGCGACCCTGCCCAAGGACATGGAGCCAGAGGCGATTACGCTGGAACAGGCCATAGAGTTGGTAAATGCCAAGGCCGGGACCAAGGGCAAGAAGAAGGCCCCCGCCAAAAAGGCCGCTGCCAAGAAACCGGCGGCGAAAAAGCCCGCTGCGAAAAAGCCCGCCGAAAAAAAGACCACGACCCCTGCGACCAAAAAGGCACCGGCCAAGAAAGACGGATAGCGCGACCATCCGGTTGACTAAATCCCGGCAGCAGGTCAATTGTGTTCCTCGGTATATCGAAGTGAGGCTCGGCATGAAGAAGGTCTATGGTTCTGCGGCAGAGGCGCTTGATGGGCTATTGTTCGACGGTATGACCATCGCTTCGGGCGGGTTCGGTTTGTGCGGTATTCCGGAATTGCTGATCGCCGCCATCCGTGACGCGGGCACCAAGGATCTGACCATTGCGTCGAACAATGCCGGTGTGGATGGGTTCGGGCTGGGCGTGCTGCTGGAAACGCGTCAGGTCAAAAAGATGATGTCGTCTTATGTCGGCGAAAACGCGGAATTCATGCGCCAGTATCTGTCGGGTGAGTTGGAGCTGGAATTCAACCCGCAAGGCACTTTGGCCGAGCGGATGCGCGCAGGCGGCGCGGGCATTGCCGGGTTTTACACCCGCACAGGCGTTGGCACCCAGATTGCCGAGGGCAAGGAACACAAGGTGTTCAACGGCGAAACGTTTATTCTGGAAGAAGGTATCTTTGCCGACCTGTCGATTGTGAAAGCGTGGAAGGCTGATACCACGGGCAATGCGATCTTCCGCAAGACCGCGCGCAACTTCAACCCGCCCGCCGCGAAATGCGGTAAGGTCTGTGTGTTGGAGGTGGAAGAGATCGTAGACCCGGGCAGCCTGGACCCCGATGCCATTCACCTGCCCGGAATTTACGTGCACCGCCTGATCCAAGGGGAGCACGAAAAGCGGATTGAACAGCGCACCACGCGCGCGGCTTGAGCGAGGGACGGCCATGGAAGGACAAACTCTTTCAAGCGCGCTTGGCACAAACGAGGCCTTTTCCGGCTTCTCGCGGCTGAGCATTGCCATGGTGCTTACCGACCCAAACCAAGACGATAACCCCATCGTCTATGTCAACGACGCGTTCGAGCGGACGACCGGCTATAGCAGCGCCGTGGCCGTGGGGCGCAATTGCCGCTTCCTGCAAGGGGAAAAGACCGACAAGCGCGACGTGGACCGCATCCGCGCGGCGCTAGAGGCCAAGCGCGAAGTGTCGGTCGATATTGTCAATTACCGCGCCAATGGCACACCTTTCTTCAACCGGCTGATCATCGCGCCGATCCTTGGCGACGATGGCGAACCGGTGTTTTTCTTCGGTATCCAGAAGGAACTGACGGAATCTGATCGTGGTGCCGACAATCGTATTTCCGGCGATAACCTGACGATTGTGCAGAACCTTGTGCAGCGCGATCTGGCGATGATCCTGACCAGTCTGCGCGAACCAGCGGCCAGCGACGAGATGTCGACCCGCCGCGAATTGGAAGCCCTGCCACGTCGTCTGGAGACGTTGCAACTTGTCTATGAAGAAATGCGCCTGACGGGTGGGGCCGATGGCCGTGGCAAGATCGACCTTGGCACGTTGATTGGCCGGGTGTCGTCGGCCATTGCGCATGATGATGGCCGCGCGGGCATCCGCTTTGTGCAGAATGTGGAACGTGCCGAAATCACACTGGACCACGCGACGCGCATTTCCATGATCGTGTCGGAAACGCTGCATAACGCCTTCACCCATGCGTTCAGTCTGCAAGATGAAGGCCGGATTGAACTGCGCGTGTCCAACCTGTCGGGCGGGGGCGTGCGTATCATGGTCAGCGACGATGGCGAAGGTCTGCCTGCCGGAATGGCATGGCCAAGCGAGAAACATGCTGGCGGCCGACTGGTGCGCGGCCTGCTGAACGGCTTGGATGCCACGCTGAACGTGGTGCGCGGCGCGGCAGGCACGGTGGTACTCCTGGACGTGCCGGTGAATTTATAGGCTTGAACCCAAGAAGGAAAGCAAATGCCCTGGGATCGTAACCAGATGGCCGCACGCGCGGCGCAGGAACTGGAAGACGGAATGTATGTCAATCTTGGCATTGGCATCCCGACTTTGGTGGCCAATTACATCCCCGAGGGCGTGCAGGTCACGTTGCAATCGGAAAACGGCATGCTGGGCATTGGTCCTTTCCCGACAGAGGACGAGATCGACCCCGACCTGATCAATGCGGGCAAGCAGACCGTGACCGCGCTGCCGCACACGGCCTATTTCGACAGTGCCGAAAGCTTTGCCATGATCCGGGGCGGCAAGATCAATATGGCGATCTTGGGCGCGATGGAAGTGGCCGAGAATGGCGATATTGCCAATTGGATGATCCCCGGCAAGCTGGTCAAGGGCATGGGCGGCGCGATGGATCTGGTCGCGGGCGTGAAGCGCGTGATCGTAGTAATGGACCACACCAACAAGGCGGGCGAATCCAAGGTTCTGAAGGCCTGCACGCTGCCGCTGACGGCGACGGGCGTGGTCAAGCGCATCATCACCAATCTGGGCGTGCTGGACGTGGTCGAGGGCGGGTTGAAGATCGTGGAATGTGCCGAGGGCGTGACCGAGGATGAAATCCGCGCTGCGACAGAGGCCACGATCGTCAACTAACCTTGCGTTCCCGATTGCGCTATCTTGAACACGCACGGGTCGCTGGGCAATTCCGGCACGGTGGCGCATAGGCCGCGGGCAACCTGCCACGCGGCCAGCACCTTTGGCACATAGTCACGGGTTTCAGCATAAGGTGGCACGCCGCCGTTACGGTCCACAGCGCCTTCGCCCGCGTTGTAGCCTGCCAGGGCCAGAACCACGTCATTGCCGAAGCGTTCCATCAGCCAATGTAGGTATTGCACGCCGCCCTTGATGTTTTGCGCGCTGTCGAATGGATCGGTCACGCCGAACCGTTCCGCCGTGGCGGGGATAAGCTGCATCAAGCCTTGGGCATTGGCCGAGCTTACCGCATCCGCCCGCCCCGCGGATTCGACAGAGATGACCGCCAGCGCCAGCGCGGGTGATACGCGGGTGCCGACCGTTGCCAGCAGGATGGCGGGGGCATGGGCCTCGGCAATGTTTTGCAAGTTTTGCAGGCGCGGCGCGCGGATATTGGCGCCCGTGGGCGGGGTAGATAGCGCATCGCGCGCGGCTAGAAAGCGCGACACATCCGGTCCGCCAGTTGGTGGCACACGCTGCCAAAACCAAGCGAATTGACCTGGAGAGTTTGCTTCCGGGCGCGCATCCTCTGCCGAAGGCGGGGTTGGGGGAACACGCGGCGCCGCTGCAAGGCGCTCTGCCTGTTCCTGCGGGTCGATCTGCACGGTAATCCGCTTCCCCGCCCCGCCTTCGCCTACGGCTATCCGCCGAAACGTGAAATCGCCCTGCGCCTGCTCTTGCGCGGGGGCAAGGGCAGGCCAAGCCGCCAAGCATAAGGCGGCCGCAAAACTGCGTTCCAACATCATCGGGTTTACTGCTCTTTTATTAGTTATGCCTAAAGATGCCTATGCTCTGCTAATTTATCCAGCAGAATCGAAACGGCTAGCTGCGGGGTGTGACCCCAAAAGCGCTGTTGTTGTCTCAGGCGCGCGAACAATTGGGCCGATATTCACCAGTGTGGCGCGGTTCTCAACAATTCTCGATTTGGGTCGTGCAATGGTGCTGAAATGGTCTGAAACATGCCCAAATCCCGCCATGGTTCAGGGGCTATATGAGTGTCAGCCAAGCGGTGAACGACCAAGCACCTTTTAGAGTAACCGGTTCGGCTGAGTAGAAACTGTTCAAACGTTGGAGACTTATTATGAAACTGTTCGCAAACATCAAAACCTTCGCCGCTGATGAATCTGGTGCCGTGACCGTTGACTGGGTTGTGCTGACCGCCGCTATCGTGGGTCTGGGCATTGCCGTTATCGCTTCTGTCCGCACCGGTACGACTGATCTGGCCACCGACATCCAGGAATCGCTGAGCGGTGGTAGCGTTGCTGCGCTGGGCGTTCTGGGCGTCAACGAGTAATTTCGCCTTTTGCTACGAAAACCTTGGCGCCCCTCTTGGGGCGCCTTTACTTTTTTAGGTCCGCTCAGCCCCAAAACACAGGGGCTTGACACCATTTCGGGGCAATAGCCGAAATTCTGGTAGGACTTGGCCAACAATCCGCCACATTCCGCGGTCATCGTTTCGGATGAGTGGCCCTGCCATCTGGCGGGTGAAGATTACTAGAAAGGAAATGGTAATGCGCATTGTTTTCGGGGCCGTCCTCGTTGCCGGCTTGGGCTTGGCCGGTGCGGCCGTGTATCAGACGCAAAACTACATATCGGGTATGCAGGCCGAACTGGCCGATGCCCGTGCGAACGCAAACACCGCGACTATGGTGAATGTGTTCTTGGCAAAGCGCTCGCTTACCTATGGCGAGGTGTTGAAACGTGACGATGTTCTGGTCGCTCCCTTTCCGGACTATGCCGTCCCGGCAAACGCTTTAACCAGCGCCGAGGAGCTGTTTCCCGAAGGGCTCGATCATCGCATTGTGCTGCGCACGATGGATGAAAAGGAACCGATCTTGCTGACCAAGCTGACAGCTCCGGGTAAGGAAGCCGGTATAACTTCGCACCTGAGCCCGGGCATGCGGGCCTTCACGATCCCGGTTAACCAGATCAGCGGCGTGGCAGGCTTCCTGCGCCCGGGCGATCACGTCGACGTGTTCTGGTCAGGCCGCCGGAACGGCAACGAAGAATTCACGCAGTTGATCCAGTCGCAGTTGCGCATCATCGCCGTAGACCAATCCGCGGATATGGACCGATCCGAGAAGGTTCGCATCGCCAGCAACGTGACGGTCGAGGCGACGCCAGAACAAGCTGCTGCACTCGCGTTGGCCCAAGGGTCCGGACGGTTGTCGCTGGCGCTTGTCGGCGTGGGCGACACCGAAATGTCCGGCGATGTCGAAATGACCCAAGACCGTTTGCTGGGCGTGGTGCGCCAAGAGCAGGTTGTTGAAGAAACTTGCCATATCCGCACGCGTCGCGGCAACGAATTGGTGCGTATCGAAATTCCTTGCACCAACTAACACAACCTCTGATTTCAGGATAAACCGGGTCTGCGCAACTGCGTAGGGCCGGTTTTCCTACGCGTTCAACGCTAGATCGGGTTCTGAAGTTGCAATGTAATACGATATCTGGGGCAAATGTCCCGATGCGTTGCAAGATTCACATAAAGAACGCCCTGCAAGCATCTGGAATCTTGATATGTTACGCCAAATAGGGCATGGTCACGGATAATAATGGACAAAGTCCGAGCAGTTTTCAAAGGCAGGCACCTCATGGGTTTCAAGAGATTGGCAGTTACACTGCTGACCGTCATCGGCCTTGCGCTGGCGCAAGGTGCGCCTTCCGTCGCCCAAACCGTCCGGGTCATCGACGGCGATTCCGCCTCTACCCTTCGGGTTCCGATGAACCGAGCAGTTGTGGTCGAGACGGAGCGGCCTTTTGCCGAATTGTCCATCGCCAATCCCGGTATTGCCGATATTTCCACTCTGTCCGACCGGTCCATCTACGTTCTCGGCAAGACCCCTGGCCGTACGACGCTGACCATTCTGGGTCTTGACGGCGGTCTTATGTCGAATGTCGAGGTGCAGGTTACCCCTGATATTGCGGAGTTCCGCGAACGCCTTCGCCAGATTTTGCCGAATGAGAAGATCGAAGTGCGCACCGCGAATGACGGGATCGTGTTGTCCGGGACCGTTTCGACCCCGGCACGGTTGGACGCAGCGTTCCAACTGGCGCAGCGTTATGCGCCCGATCGGGTGTCGAACCTGATGAGCGTGGGTGGTACGCAGCAAGTAATGCTAAAGGTGCGCTTTGCAGAGATGCAGCGTGGCATTAGCAAGACCTTGGGCGGCAGCATTCAGATCAATGGTTCGCGCGGAACGCTCAGCACTGGGAATTTTGCGACACCCACTGCATCAAGCCCCGCAGGGTCTTTGGGCTTTCGCGTCGGGGGCGGTAGCTTGACCGCGCAGGTACTTTTGGAAGCTTTGGAAACCCAAGGCATGGCCCGCACGCTTGCAGAACCCAATCTGACTGCGCTTTCCGGGCAGGAGGCATCGTTCCTTGCTGGCGGTGAATACCCGATCCCGGTGATCGAAGATGGCAATGTCACCATCCAATATAAGCCATTTGGTGTGGAGCTGACCTTCACCCCTCGTGTGCTGGAAGACAATATCATCAACCTTGCGCTTGAAGCCGCTGTTAGCTCGCTGGATGGCACGAACACGGTTTCGATCGGTGGCACGGTGGTGAACGCTTTCCGTCGGCGCGAGGCGCAGACCACGGTCGAGCTACGCGATGGCGAAAGCTTTGCAATTGCCGGTCTGCTGGAAGACGATTTCCGCGCCGGGTCTACAGCCGTGCCATGGCTGTCGGAATTGCCAATCCTCGGCGCGCTGTTTCGCAGCGCCAATTATCAGCGCAGCCAGACAGAGCTTGTCATTATCATCACCGCGCATCTGGTCACGCCTACCCGTGGTGAAGCGCTGATGCTGCCGACCGACCGTGTGCGTCCGCCTTCCGAGCGTGAATTGTTCCTGAATGGCCAGATGATCTCGCGCGGTGGCGGTGCGGTGGGCGAAGTGGCTCGGCAGGAATTTGGCGGGTCCTACGGATATGTGATGGAATGATCAGCGCCCATTCTGGCGACGCAGGAGCGTGGTATGAGGTTTAGCAGACGATTTTTTCTGATGGGTGTCACGGGCTTTGGCCTGTCCGCCTGTGGCGGCAGCTTCAACCGCGAAGCCGGAATTGTGTTGGATGAAGGCGGATTTGGGAATCCCTCGATGCACAATCACCTTGTGCAGACTGGGCGGATCAGCCTTGCCGAAATCATGACTCGGCGCTTCCATGAGGAAGTGCCATCGATGGTCAATTTCGACTTTGGCAGTGCCGCGCTTTCCGAAGAGGCGCGTGGCATTCTTAGGGTTCAGGCGGACTGGATGAAACAATTTCCAGAGCTGCGCTACACGATCTATGGCCATACTGATGCTGTTGGCTCTGATGCGTCCAACCATCGGCTTGGCCTTCGGCGTGCCCAGGCCGTGCGGCGCCATCTGGTGTCTATGGGGGTGCCCCATAGCAGTATTTTGGCAGTTGTATCGCGTGGGGAAACCCAGCCCTTGATCGTGACCGAGGGCCGCGAACCTGCCAACCGGCGCACTGTGACAGAGATTTCGGGCGTCATGCGGCGTGCGCACGACACGATGAACGGCGATTATGCCCGGGTCATCCACCGCGAATATGTCGCGTCGGCTACCGAGTTGCACAACACACCCGGATAAACGTCATCCCTTTGCAGGCAGATTTCCCGACCCGGCCAAAGTGACCTTCATTGGCCGGGTTTTTTGTTTCTAAATCTCTCGAAGGTCGAACAATTTCAGCTTTCTAGCCTAATTCTTGCCTGATTTATCGACAATCTTGTCTCAACGAATTTGCTCTAGCCTCTCTGCATGTGATTCTGTGTCGGTAGGGTAACGGGGCACTAAAACGACCATTAGGACCAATGCAATGAGCGCACCGTCTCAAGAAAAAGCTAGCCTGTTCCGGGCCTGCACCGTGTCACGCGACGTGCAGAACTTCGATCTTTTGATCGAAGATATGGAGATGGAATTTGGCGAAGATTGGGGCGATCTGAATTTTTCTGAAGCCCATGCCTTCATGGATGCGCCCGATGCAGGCGCGCTGGAGGTGATTGCGATAGCTCTGGACGACGCAGATGAAGGGTCGACCCCGCTTGTGCGCTCTATCATCGAAAAAGCTGCGGCACGAGGCATTCACATTTTGCTGATTGCAGAGGCATTGTCGCCGATCTTGCTGCACCAATTGTTGCGTGCAGGGGCAGAAGATTTCGTTCCCTATCCCCTACCGGATAAGGCACTGCACGAGGCCATAGAACGCTTGCACCGCGCAGATCAGCGTAATGAAGCTCCGGCGCCTTCGGCGCGTGGGGCAGGAAACGGCGGTAAAGATGGGGCAGTTTTGGTTGTGCAGGCATTGTGCGGTGGGGCAGGTGCCACCAACTATGCCGTCAATCTTGCGTGGGAGCTTTGCCAGCTTTCCAAGGATCGCAAAAACAGCGTCTGTATTCTTGATTTCGATTTCCAGTCAGGGTCTGTCGCAACCTATCTCGATCTGGCTCGGACAGAAAAAGTCTACGAGCTTCTGTCGCAAACCCATAGTATGGACAGCGACGCGTTTTTCGCTGCTTTGCAGGTATTTCAAGACAAGATGCATGTGCTGACGGCACCGTCCGACATGCTGCCGCTCGACCTGCTTAGCCCTGATGAGATTGAACGTGTTATCAGTCTTGCGCGGTCGCATTTTGACTATGTCGTCATCGACCTGCCGCGCGCCATCATGCATTGGACCGAAACCGTTCTGAACATGTCCGATGTTTTCTTTGCGCTGCTGGAATTGGATATGCGCTCGGCGCAGAACACGCTGCGCATGCTGCGCGCACTCAAGGCGGATGGTATCGACCTAAGCAAGCATCGGTTTATCCTGAACCGCGCGCCGAAATTTACCGATCTTAGCGGCAAATCGCGCGCAAAGCGCATGTCAGAAAGCCTTGGCATTAGCATTTCCGGCAGTTTGCCGGATGGCGGCGCACAGGTGCGCGACGCAAATGACCATGGGCTGCCGCTTGCGGAATTTTCCGCCAAGAACCCACTTCTTAAAGAAATTCGCAAGATCGCGGGAGAATTGCACCAAGCAGCTTCCACCCAAACGCTTGCCGCAGAATAACGAGGAAAATCATGTTCTCACGGTATCGCAAGAACGCTGAAGCAACTGCACAACCGGTCCGCCCGTCCGCAGGTGGCCCGGCGCGAAACATTACACCAGAGCAACTTAGGCCAGAGGTGGAAGCGCGTGCCGTCAAGCCTGCTGCAAAGGTTGTTCGGCCTGCGGCGGAGGTATCTTCCAAGGACGAGCAGCGCAAACTGCGGATGAACAAGGTCAAATCAGACCTGCACCGTCGACTGCTTGACAACCTGAACCTATCAGCGCTCGACAATGCCAGCGAATCCGAATTGCGCTCGGAGATCAACTCGATCGTTGCCGAAGCGCTGATTGAAATGGATGTTGTCCTGAACAGCGAAGAGCGTGCCACGTTAAACCGCGACCTGTTCTTCGAAGTGATGGGTCTTGGCCCGCTGGAACCGCTGCTGCAAGACGACAGTGTGAACGATATTCTGGTCAATGGGCCGAAGAAGGTCTTCGTGGAACGTGCGGGTAAGTTGGAACTGACCGATGTCACCTTCCGCGATGAGCACCATTTGCTTCGCATCATCGACAAGATCGTTTCGGCCGTAGGCCGCCGGGTTGACGAGTCTAACCCTTATGTCGATGCGCGCTTGGCCGATGGTTCGCGCTTCAACGCCATGGTTCCGCCCGTCGCGGTTGACGGCTCCTTGGTGTCTATTCGGAAATTCAAAAAGGAAAAGCTCAGCGTTGATGACCTGGTGAATTTCGGGGCCTTTTCGCCCGAGATGGCGCTCTATCTGGAGGCTGCCGTTGCCACACGCCTGAACGTGATCGTCTCGGGCGGCACCGGGTCGGGTAAAACAACCACGCTCAACGCCTTGTCCAGCTTCATCGGTAATGCTGAGCGTGTCCTGACCATCGAGGACACTGCCGAATTGCAGCTGCAAGGGGAACATGTCGGCCGCATGGAAAGTCGGCCGCCCAATATGGAAGGCAAGGGCGCGGTCACACAGCGCGATTGTCTGCGCAACGCGCTGCGGATGCGTCCTGACCGCATTATCGTGGGTGAAACGCGAGGCGAGGAAGTGATCGACATGTTGCAGGCCATGAATACAGGCCATGACGGCTCCATGACCACGATCCACGCCAACTCTGCCCGCGACGGCATTAGCCGTCTGGAAAACATGGTCGCCATGGCCGGGATCGAAATGCCGCTCAAAGCGGTGCGCAGCCAGATCGGGTCCGCTCTTAACTTGATCGTGCAGGTGTCACGCATGCAAGACGGGTCGCGCCGCATGATGTCGATCACCGAAATTACCGGCATGGAGGGTGAGATCATCACCATGCAGGAAATCTTCCGCTTCGAACGCACGGGTATCGAACCCGATGGAACGATCCTTGGCCATTTCACCGGAACTGGCTTGCGCTCGCACTATGCTGACAGGTTCAAGCGCTGGGGCTTTGATCTGCCATCTTCAATTTATGATCAAGTGAAGGCGTAATCCATGGAACTGTCGCTTAGCCCGCTGATTTACGTTGCTATTTTTGGGGCGGTCCTGCTGGTCATCCAAGGCCTTTACCTGATCATGTTCGGCCGCAGTATCGAGCATGATTCCAAGATGAACCGTCGTCTGGAGATGATGACGAAAGGCAAATCCAAGCAAGACGTCATGGAGCAACTGCGCAAAGAACGCTCAGTCCACGGTCAAGGATTCTCGATCCCGCTCTATGGCTTGCTGTCCGAGCGCGCGCAAAAGGCCAATATCGCGTTCAGCCCCATGCAGCTTATGATGCTGATGGGCGGGCTGAGCGTGTTCAGCTTCGTTATGCTGACGATTGGCACCAGTGCCCCGGCCCCGGTGCGTCTTGCGATAGCGGGTGCGATGGGGGTTGGCGGTGTTTTCTTTTGGGTGTCGAGCAAAGCCAAGAAGCGTGTGGCCGCGATTGAAAGCCAGCTTGCGGAAGCGGTCGACCTTATGGTGCGCAGTTTGCGCGTGGGTCATCCTTTCAGCTCGGCACTAAGCATCGCCGCAGAAGAGATTCAGGACCCCTTGGGAACCGAATTGGGTCTGATCGCAGATGAGGTCGCCTATGGCCGCGATGCGGGTGAAGCGCTGCGCGATTTCGGCGTCCGTGTCGGCTTGCCCGATATCGGGTTTCTGGCAGTGGCCGTTTCGATCCAACAGAAATCGGGCGGCAACCTAGCCGAGATTCTGGACGGTCTGAGCAAGGTGATCCGTGCGCGTTTCAAACTGTTCCGCCGCGTGCGCGCCATTACCGCCGAAGCGAAATGGTCCGGTATGTTCCTGTCGGGTTTCCCGATCTTGGCGATGATCATGATCCAGATCATCAAGCCGGATTATTACGACCCGGTCAAAGGCACGCCGCTCTATATTCCCTTGGCGATTGTCGTCGGTTTGTTCTTGGTCATCAACGTGCTCTACATGCGCAAGATGACGGACATCAAAGTTTAACCATCTGAAAAGATAGGATAAGTAAAATGTTTGATTTGTTTTCAGGGGGGTTCGGCAGCATCATGTTCCTTGGGCTGATCGGGATCGCGCTTGTTGCCGTCGCTGGCTTGGCAGCACTGCGCGACAATTCAGACGACCCTATGAGCAAACTCAAGGATCAGGTTTCTGTCAGCCAGAAGTCTAGCGCCGAGGCGTCTGCAAAAAGCCTGCGCCGGAAGGAAAGTAAGGGGATTGCAGGCCTAGAAAAATATGCGAAATTTCTTGAGCCTGATAATGAAAAGGAGCTGACGGCGGCTCGCCAGCGCATGATACAGGCGGGGTATCATGGCAGACATGCGGTGCGTGATTTTCAGGCGCTTCAGTTCATCTTGGCAATTGGGCTGCTGCTGACATCCTTGCTGGTTGTTTTCGTGTTAACACCCGACACCTTCGAAAGCACGCCCATGCGCGCGGCCGCGCTTATCCTGCCAATGCTGATCGGCTATTACGGTCCGCGCCGCTGGATCGAAAGCCGCGTAGAGGCGCGCAAAGAAGAGATCATGTCGGGCTTTCCAGATGCATTGGACATGATGCTCATCTGCGTCGAGGCCGGGCAGTCCTTGGACCAATCCATCCAGCGTGTTGCTACCGAGATCGGCGCGACCTATCCAGCGCTGGGAGAGGAGCTTTCAACTGTAAGCGAACAGGTTAAAGCGGGGCGAGAGCGCAGCGAGGTTCTGAAGGATTTGGCCAAGCGCTGCGATATTTCCGATATTACCAGCTTCACGACGGTGATGATCCAGGCGGCAACCTATGGCACATCCATCATGGATGCGTTGCGCGTCTTTGCAGCTGAAATGCGAGACAAGCGCATTATGCGGGCGGAAGAAAAGGCGAATATTTTGCCAACCAAGATGACCTTGGGAACCATGATGTTCACAGTGCCACCCTTGCTTATAATCTTGATCGGTCCTTCTGTTGTGGGGATCATGACAGAGCTGAATGGTAGTGGGATAGCGGGCAATTAATGCGGCACCATATTCTTGCGATAGCCCTCATATCTCTAACAGCCGCATGTGCGCCGCCCTCTCAGGAGGGTGGCGCAAGCGTGTCTGATTTGGGGGCCGGTCCGGACCAAATCGCTCCGCGCCGAGGTGAGGTTGCTGAGGCGGTCGATGGTCTTGTGGTTGGACACCGACTAATGGCCGCAGGGGAGTATGATCTTGCGCTGCGCGCCTATTACCGCGCCTCTGCTGAACAGGGCGTTAACGTTGATATCCTATCCGCAATCGGCTCTGCAAACCTGCGTCTTGGGCGCGTGCAGCAAGCGGAACAGGTCTTGCGACGCGCCTTGGAGCAGGACGAAAGCTTCGTGCCGGCCCATAACAATTTGGGTGTTGCGCTTGGCGAGCAGGGGCAATGGGGCGAAGCAGGGCTGCATTTTCGCAACGCTTTCGCCTTCGATGGGGGAAGATCTTCGGAAATTCGGGAAAACCTGCGTTTGGCAATCGAAAAAACGAAAGAAACCGGGTATGATGGCGAAGAGGCACACCAGCTTTCGCTGGTGCGGCGCGGACAGGGCAGATTCTTGCTGCTGGAAACGCCGTTATAACGAGCAATGAGGACGCAAAAATGCGCCAAATTATACTGATGGCGCTGCTTTCGGGCAGCGTGCTTGCGTTGTCGGCCTGCGAGGGCAGCAAGCAGGCCAACGTCACCCGTGCCATAGATGCGGTCAATGCCGTCGACCAAAAGAATGTCGCGGAACTGATGCTGGCTTCGGGCAACCCTGATGAAGCCGTCGCCTATTTTTCCGACCAGGTCGAACGCAACCCGGATGACATTGCCAATTTGCGCGGCCTGGCGCGGTCACTGGTGCGCGCCGGTCGTCTGGCCGAAGCGATCCCAACATGGCGCAAGGTTGTCCAGCATCCCGAGGCCACCAATGATGACAGGGTCATGCTGGCAGAAGCCCATATCCGAGCCAATGACTGGGACGAAGCCGAGACGGTGTTGAACACCGTGCCGCCTACACATGAGACCTTCGACCGCTACCGTTTGGAAGCCATGATCGCCGACGGCAAGAAAGACTGGAAGAAGGCCGACCATTTTTATGAAACCGCAGCGGGGCTGACCACGCGTCCTTCGGGCGTGTTCAACAATTGGGGCTTTTCCAAGCTGACGCGCGGCGCCCCGCGTGAGGCAGAGCAGCTTTTCACGCAAGCGCTTCAGCATGACCCGCATTTGTTTACTGCAAAGAACAACATGGCACTGGCCCGCGCTGCGCAGGGCAATTACAGCCTGCCGCTGGTCCGTATGAGCCAGCAAGAACGCGCGATGCTGCTGCACACGATGGCGATTGCCGCGATCCGCAAGGGCGATGTCAATGTGGGTCGCACCCTGTTGCAAGAGGCCATCGACACGCATCCGCAACATTATGACGAAGCTGTGCGCGCCTTGCGCGCCTTGGAAGGGGGGCGTGGCTGATGGGGCTTTCGGCAGATGCAGCGCTTTGGTTCTTGCCCTTCGTGGCCCCAATCGCTCTGTGGGTGGCGTGGAGCGACATGAAATGGATGAAGATACACAATTACGCGGTGCTGGCGCTGGTCGCGATCTATCTTCTCATAGGCCCGTTAGCTTTGCCGTTGCAAACATGGGCTTGGGGCTGGGCAAGCCTTGGCTTGGTGCTGGTGGTTGGCTTCGTGCTAAGCACGGTGGGCCTGTTGGGCGCAGGCGACGCGAAATTTGCAGCAGCCATGGCCCCGTTCATCGCGCTGGGGAATCTGAGCACATTCTTGATGTTGCTCGCCAGCGTGATCATGGTCAGCTTCATTGCGCATCGTCTGGCACGCCGCTCCTCTGCTATCGTTGGCATGGCACCTTCATGGGAAAGCTGGCATCGCCGCGAATTTCCCCTGGGCTTGGCGCTAGGCCCTAGCTTGCTGTTTTACCTTGTGCTGGCCGCCGGCATGGGCACTGCGGTCTAACCTGTCATCTTGCCGGTCGTATCAGCCGGGTTGGAGTATTGGTCATGAATGCTCATAGCGCACCCGTCGCAGCTCCGCCGGTTCCGCGCAACTTGGAGGCGACGGGCCTGACGAATGTCATGATGCGGGATATCCTGCTGAAGACAATGTATCGAATGACCTTGTCGCGGATTTCCGAAATTGCCCGCAACATCTGCCTGCCGATTCCGCAATCTATTGAATTAATTGACCTATGCCGCCAAGAGCGCCTTCTGGAAGCGACCGCCAGCAGCAGCATGCGCGGTTCGGGAGAGGCGAGTTTCCAGTTGACGGAGGCGGGCAAGGCGCGGGCGCTGAACGCGCTGTCGCAATCGGAATATTACGGTGCCATGCCCGTGCCGCTGGAGGCTTATGCGAAGCAAATTCAGAAGCAATCCATTCGCAACATTCAGGTCACGCGGCGGCAGTTGCAGATCGCGATGGGCGACTTGATCCTGCCGCCGACGTTGATGGATGACCTTGGCCCGGCGGTCAGTTCTGGCCGGTCCATCCTGCTTTATGGTCCTCCCGGAAATGGAAAATCTTCTATCTCGAACGGAATTCGGGCGGCGATGGGTGACCGGATCTACGTGCCACGTGCCGTTTGCCATGCCGGTCAGGTCATCAGCGTTTATGACCCGATCGTGCATACGCTTGTCGATACGTGGGAGGACGATCCCAACCTGCTGCGCCAGACCGGCAACAGGTTCGATGCGCGCTATGTCCATTGCGAACGGCCAACCGTGATAACTGGCGGCGAATTGACGCTGTCCATGCTGGACCTGAACTTTAACCCGGTTTCGCGCACCTACCAGGCGCCGTTGCAGTTCAAGGCCACGGGGGGTGTGTTCATTATCGACGACCTTGGCCGACAAGAAGAGCCGCCGCAATCCATCGTGAACCGCTGGATCGTCCCGATGGAGATGAATTACGATATTCTGGCCCTGCAATCGGGCGAGAAATTCGTTGTGCCTTTCGACACGTTGGTCATCTTTTCGACCAACTTCCACCCGAACGAGATTTTCGACCAAGCCGCGTTGCGCCGGATTTTCTACAAGATCAAGATTGATGGTCCCAACCAGCAGGATTTCCTGAAGATCTTTGCGCTTGTCGCCAAGAAACGCGGTATTCCGCTGAACGAAGATGCGATCATTCATCTGATCAAGAAGAAATACCCGGCGATCAACAACATCTACGCGAATTATCAGCCGGTCTTCCTGATTGACCAGATGATTGCGATTTGCGATTTCGAGGGCAAAACCCGCCGCATGACCCCCGAGTTGATAGACAGGGCATGGAAAAACATGTTCGTCGAGATGGAAAAGATCACCCGCTAGGCGTTATTCAATCTCGGCGGCGCGGGCTTCCAGAACATCGAACGGGACGCCGGGTTCCAGCTTGGCCCCACGAATAACAAGCGATGTCTTGACCGTGATCACATTGTCGGCGGCCAACAATTCTTCTGTCAGGAAGCGCTGGAAAGTAGACAGGTCGGGGGCCACGCATTTCAGGATGAAGTCAATCTCGCCGTTCAGCATGTGGCATTCGCGCACAAGCGGCCAGTCGCGGCAACGCTGTTCAAAGCGCGCAAGATCGGCTTCGGCTTGGCTGTTCAACCCGACCATGGCGAAAACCTGCACTTCAAAGCCCAGATCGCGGCTGTTGACCTGTGCATGATAGCCCCGGATGAACCCGGCTTCCTCCAGCGCGCGTACGCGGCGCAGGCAAGGCGGCGCGGATATGCCAACGCGCTTGGCCAGCTCGACATTGGTCATCCGACCATCGGCCTGCAATTCGGCCAGAATCTTGCGATCGATCGGATCTAGCTTGCCGCCTGACATGTCCGCTCCTGTTATTTTGCACTTATGTAAGCTGTCATGTGATCTTGCGCAATATTATTTCAATATTGGGCAAGATTAATTCCCGTGTGCGCTGCGCGGAATGCCCTCTTGTGTGGTCGGGCCGAATGCCTAGAGTGCGCAGCAGGAAACGTTGAAAGGACATGCCATGACCAGCCCCCGCCACACCCGCCTGTTGATTATCGGTTCCGGACCGGCTGGCTACACGGCTGCGGTTTACGGCGCGCGCGCGATGCTGGAGCCGGTTTTGGTGCAGGGCATTCAGCCTGGCGGTCAGTTGACGATTACAACCGAAGTAGAAAACTGGCCCGGCGATACGATGGTGACGGGACCCGACCTGATGGTGCGTATGGAAGCCCATGCGCGCGAGATGGGAACCGAGATTATCAGCGAGCATATCGCGTCGCTTGACCTGTCGCAGCGCCCGTTCCGGGCGGTGGGCGATAGTGGCGCCGTGTTCACCGCAGATGCCGTGGTGCTGGCGACCGGCGCGCAGGCGCGTTGGTTGGGCCTGCCCTCTGAACAGCAGTTTCAGGGTATGGGCGTGTCGGCCTGTGCGACCTGCGACGGGTTTTTCTACCGTGGCAAAGAAGTGGTCGTCATTGGCGGCGGCAACACGGCGGTGGAAGAGGCGCTTTTCCTGACAAATTTCGCGACCAAGGTGACGCTGGTGCACCGCCGCGACAGCCTGCGGGCCGAGAAGATTTTGCAGCATCGCTTGCTGAACCATCCCAAGGTGCAGGTGATCTGGGACCATACGTTGGAAGAAGTGTTGGGCGAGGCTGGTGGTGCCGGTGTGCAGGGCGTGCGGATAGCGCATGTGACCAGCGGGATCGTGCAAGACTTGACCTGCGATGGCGTGTTCATTGCCATTGGCCACAGCCCGGCGAGTGACTTGGTCAAGGACCAGCTCAAAATGCAGCCCGGTGGCTATGTCTGGGTGGAGCCGGGCAGCACGCGCACCTCTATCCCGGGGGTTTTTGCAGCAGGGGACTTGACCGACCATACCTATCGCCAAGCGATCACAAGCGCAGGCATGGGCTGTATGGCGGCGCTGGATGCCGAGAAGTTCTTGGCCGAGCAGGGGCTGGACGCTGAAGCCGCCTAAGCGCGGCTGACCAACCCACCGGGATGGCGTTGCACGGCGCCATCCAGTTCCAGTGCGACCAGCGCGGGCGAGATGATCGCGGCGGACAGTCCCATATCGCGGATGACTATGTCTTCATGGATGGGTGTTGGTCCCAACAGGCGCAGGATCGCGGCGGTCACGCTGGCCGCATCGGGCGCGGCGGGCTGGGCCAGAGGCGCCGCGTCGGGGCGCGGCACGGGTGGCACGCTGCGCAGACGGTCGAGCATGTCCAGCACATCCTCGACATTGCGGATGAGTGTTGCGCCTTCGCGGATCAGCCGGTTACACCCTCCCGCGCGCCCATCGACCGGATGACCGGGCACCGCCATCACCTCGCGTCCTTGTTCCAGCGCATCTTTGACGGTGATCAGCGTGCCGGATTTTTCCGCGGCTTCCACCACGATCACGGCCATGGACAGGCCAGAGATGATGCGGTTGCGAGGCGGGAAGTGTCGCGCTTGCGGATAGGTGCCCATAGGCTGCTCGGACAAGCGCAACCCTTGGTCGGAAATCGCGGCAGCAAGCACGGCGTTTTCAGCGGGGTAGATGACATCGACGCCGCCGCCCATGACGGCGATGGTGCCGTTTTTCAGGCTTGCTTGGTGGGCAGCCGTATCAATTCCGCGCGCAAGTCCGGACACGATGGTGTAGCCCGCAAGCCCCAGCCCTTCCGCTAGCATGCGCGCCATGCGCGTGCCAAGGCTGGACGCGTTGCGCGCGCCGACCAGCGCGACCATGGGCTGCGCCAGCGGTTTGCGCCCACCCATGCACCATAGAACCGGAGGGGCATCGGAAATGGCGGCTAGGCTGGGCGGATACGCTTCGGTGCCAAAGCACAACATGCGCGCCCCCTTGCCGCGTGCAAGTTCAATTTCCGCCTGCGCTTGTTCGGGTGTGAAAGGCGTGTAGCTGTCAACACCGGCAGCCTTGGCCACTTGCGGCAAGGCGTCCAGCGCGGCGGCCGCGCTGCCGTGTTCGGCCATCAGCCTGTGAAAAGTTGTCGGCCCCACGCGGGGCGAGCGAATGAGACGAAGCCAGGATAGCCTGTCCTCTTCCGTCGTGGGTGGGGTGAAGGGTGGGTGAGAAGAAAACAAATCTTTCGCCATCCGTCTTACCTCGTCTCATTCCCTTACGAATGTGACGCCAGATAGTTAAGGGCTGGTAAAGAAACCCGATCCGGGCACATTTTTTTCACGGCGCGGCCGCAAAAAAGACCTTATTCAGGTTTTTGAGCGCGTTGCGCGGCCTTGCGCACCAGCACTTCGCGCAAATCTTGCATGGCCAGAAGCAGCTCATCGGTGGCAGCGGCCAGTTCGGACGGGCTGGCGCGAAACTGCGCCCAATGGGCGATATGGCCGATCTGTTCGGCGGCCTTGGCGGCCTCGCCGTCCAGCCCATTGCCGCGCGCAAGCCAGTCGGTGATCAGCGCGCGTTCGGTATCGGTCAGGTCATGCCCGGAGGTCACGTCAATCTCGCCGGTTTTGGCGTTTATGCCTGCGACGCGGTGCATCTCGGACCGGCGCAGCCGCGCATCATAGGCGATTCGCAGCAGCATGGCCCCGCCTGGGCGCGGGCGGAAGTAATATTCGCGCCCGCCGCCCATGGTTATGTCAGCCCCGCGCAGAACTTCTGAATGCGGGTGCAGGCTTCGCGCAATGCATCGTCCGACGTGGCGTAGCTGACGCGGAACGCCGGAGAGGTGCCAAAGGCCGCGCCGAACACCACGGCCACGCCAGTTTCTTCCAGCAGGGCGGTTGCGAAGGCTTCGTCATTCTCGATCTTGGTCCCGCCTGCCGAGGTCTTGCCAATGCAGCCTGCGATCGACGGGTAGACATAGAACGCCCCTTCGGGCACCGGGCAGGTTACGCCTTCTGCCGCGTTCAGCATCTCGACCACCAGATCGCGGCGGCGCTGGAAGGTCTTGTTGTTCTCGGCAATGTAGTCCTGCGGGCCGGTCAGCGCCTCTACCGCCGCCCATTGGCTGATGGAGCACGGGTTTGAGGTGCTTTGGGACTGGATCTTGCCCATCGCCTTGATGATCTCTTGCGGGCCTGCCGCGTAGCCAATGCGCCAGCCGGTCATGGCATAGGCCTTGGATACGCCGTTCACCGTCAGCGTGCGCTCATAAAGCGCGGGTTCGACCTGCGCGGGGGTGCAGAATTTGAAATCGTCGTAAACAAGGTGCTCATACATGTCATCGGACATGATCCAGACATGGGGATGGCGCATCAGCACATCGGTCAGGGCCTTCAGCTCGTCCCACGTATAGCCCGCCCCGGTGGGGTTGGAGGGCGAGTTGAAGATGAACCACTTGGTTTTCGTTGTGATCGCGGCCTCCAGCGCGTCGGGCGTCAGTTTATAAGCGGTCTCGGCGGTCGCCTCGGCAATCACCGGCTCGCCACCGGCCAGCAGCACCATGTCGGGGTAGCTGACCCAGTAGGGGGCGGGGATGATGACCTCGTCGCCGGGGTTCAGCGTGGCGACCAGTGCGTTATAAAGCACCTGCTTGCCGCCGGTGCCGACGGTCACTTGCGCAGGCGTATAGTCCAACCCATTGTCGCGCTTGAACTTGGCGCATATCGCGGTTTTCAGCTCTGGCAGGCCATCGACTGCGGTGTATTTCGTTTTTCCGGCATCGATTGCCGCTTTTGCCGCGTCTTTTATGTTCTTGGGTGTGTCAAAGTCAGGCTCACCCGCGCCCAGACCGATCACGTCTTGGTCCGCGGCTTTCAACTCCGCTGCCTTGGTCGTGACCGCGATGGTGGGCGACGGTTTGACGCGGGACAGGTTGTCGGACAGGAAGGCCATGACGAGAACTCCGGTTTGTGTCTAGGGCGCCTCTGTCATAGGTTGCGTCCCAAGGGCGTTCAAGCACAATCAAATCCGGAAGGAAGCGATATGACCGAAAACACCGAAACCGGCGACTGGTATTCCGGCGATCATGCAACATTTGGCGACAGGCTGACCGCAGCGCGCGAAGCGCAAGGGCTAAGCCAGCCCCAACTTGCCAAGCGATTGGGGGTCAAGCTGAAAACGGTGCAAGGCTGGGAGAATGACACGTCAGAGCCGCGCGCCAACAAGTTGCAAATGGTCGCAGGCTTGCTAAATGTATCGTTGCGGTGGGTATTGACGGGCGAGGGCGATGGCGTGGCCGAACCGGCCAGCCAAGACAATCTGGCTGAGGATGCGCAGGCCATCTTAAAGGATATGCGCGGGTTGCGGGCCGATCTGAACCGCGTCTCGACCGAATTGGGGCGCATGGAAAAGCGCTTGCGCCTGATAGTGAAGGAAACGATCTGAGATGCAGATCTCCTCGGAAGAAGCCCGGCTGAAGCGGCTGCGGATGCGGTCATGGCGGCGTGGCATGAAGGAAATGGACCTAATCTTGGGGCCATTTGCTGATAGCGGGTTGCCCACGCTGGCCGACACTGAACTGGATGCCTACGAGCGCTTGCTGGATGAAAATGACCAAGATCTTTACTTGTGGGTAACGGGCGCGCGCGACGCGCCAGAGGACCATTTGCCCATGCTGAAAACCATCCGGGCATCTATCAATGGGCTGGAAGGCTAATGGCTTAACGTTTTTTTCTCTTGTTGCCGTCATGCTGGCTATCGAAAGGCAATGACGGAGCAAGGTGTGAGCTTTCAACACGATATCGGGGCGCCCCTGCGCAATCAGACATTGGTGCGGTATCTGGACAGCGTTGCGCTTCTGGAACGGATGCACCGCCTGCTGCTGGACGTTATCAAAGACGAATTCGAGCGTCTGGGCATTGTGAATATCAACCCGGTGCAGGCCCTTCTTCTGTTTAATATCGCCGACCACGAGGTGACTGCCAGCGAGTTAAAAACGCGCGGCTATTATCAGGGTTCCAATGTGTCATATAACCTGAAAAAGCTGGTCGAGCTGGGTTATATGCACCATCAGCGCTGTGGCATGGACCGCCGCTCTGTTCGCGTGCGGCTGACGCCCAAGGGCCAAGCCATTCGCGCCCGTGTCGCCGATCTGTTCGCGCGCCATGCGCTGCAACTTGACGACGAAGGCGAGATCGCCTTTGCTACGCTGGACGAAACGGTGCGCGCGCTAAAACGGCTGGAACGCTTCTGGGGCGACCAGATACGCTATATTTACTAATGGTTTGGGAAACCCCGGCAGGCGGGAATGGTGGGCGACCCTGGAATCGAACCAGGCGTGGGTCTCCCCGGCGGAGTTACAGTCCGAATTTATGGGCTTCTCACACACCCTTGTAAGCACCCAAGACCCTTGCAAAACAACAATATTTAGTCCTAAATATCCGCCGTGGCTTCTAGGCTTTTCTTGCTTATTTGCTTACAAATTGCTTACAAATGGGGGCGCGGGCATGGGCGACAATCGGAAAAAACTGACCAAAACGAGCGTGGCAGAGGCCACACCGATGGCAGGTAAAACGACCATCATATGGGATACGGAAACGCGCGGTTTCGGGCTTCGCGTTTCACCCGGTGGCGCGAAGGCATACATCCTGCAACGCCGTATCGGTAAGAAAGAGCGCCGTATGACCATCGGGCGCGCAGGCGACATGACGCTGGACAAGGCGCGCAAGGAAGCGGCCAAGCTGGTCGCGCAGATCGTGGACGGGATCGACCCGGTTCAAGAGCAAGAGCGCCAAGCCGTTCAAGCCCTGACCCTTTGCGCAGCGTTTGAAAACTACATTGCAGCGCCAGTGCAAAAACAGGGAATGTCCAGAGGCAAGGAGCGCAAGCCGCGCACCGTGCGCGATATCCGTTTGCAGATGATGCGCTTCAAGGATTGGCTGGACCTGCCGATTAAAGACATTACCGAGGATATGGTGAAGGCGCGTCACAAGAAGATTGCACAGGTTTCACCCGCGCAGGCTAATCTGGCGTTTCGTTACCTTCGCGCCTGTCTCAATTTTGCCATTGCCGACAGCGACCCGCGCAATCCGGCCCTGACCCATAACCCTGTTGACCGTCTCAATAGAACTAACACATGGGCCAATGTGGAAGCCGCGAAAGGTCATGTTCCTGCTGACCGTCTCGCAGACTTTGTGCAGGCCGTGCAGACCGGGCTAGTGGGCTTGCGTCATGAGCATGAACACCGTGACGTGATTCTTTTCATGCTGCTGACGGGCGCGCGACATGCCGAAGCCTTGGGCGATGCGAAATCAGGATATGAGCCTTTGAAGTGGTCGCAGGTGGATCTGGACGCGGCGACAGTGTTTTTCCCTGAGCCGAAAAACCGCCAGCCCTTCACCCTGTATCTGTCTCGACAAGTGGTCGAACTGTTACGCCAGCGCAAAAGGATCAGCGGCAAGCGGCGCTATGTTTTCGCCAATGCCAAGGGCGATGTGGTCGAGGATATCCGCAGCGCATATGCGCGCCTTGAAAAGGCTATGGGCTTTCGCGTCACGTCTCATGACTTGCGGCGCAGCTACACCACGGCGGCCAGCAAGTGCTGCAATGCGTATGTGTTGAAGGCGCTGGTCAATCATATCAGCGGTGGCGATGTGACCGCCGGGTATGTCCAGATCGAGCCGGGGGATATCAGACAGGCCGCGCAAGCGGTTGCAGACTTCATTCTGTCACCTGCCCGGATCGTGCCGATCAACAATGTGGTGAAGCTGGAAGGGGCGCGGGCATGAAAAAACTGGAATTGTGGGATGCGCATTGGAAGCTAAAAGAGCCAATAAAGGCGAAGCTGGCGGGCGAGGCTTTTGCGGCGGGGATGCGTGAAGCATTTTTCAAAAGCCAAGGAATTCAGGTCGAGGAATTTCTAAAAAACTTTGACGCAGCGGAGCATGAGCGCAAATGGCGCGAAAAAAAAATTGCGTATTACGGCAAGTATGATCTCTCCATTCTTGATGAGTTAGGATTGACGCTTAACGATGTTCTGGACCTGACCCAAGAAAAGGCGCGGCGCAAACGCGCGGCATCTGCGCGGCCAGAAACCGCAGACAGGGAAAAGCCCAAGTTTATTGAAATCGTTATTCAGTGCGAAGGCGAGGGTCTGAACTTTGCAGGAACGCTGCGTAGGCTATCCGAGGAACTAAAAGTACACGAGCGCACGTTGCGAACATGGCTTAACGACCTTGTGGAAAGCCCGAATTGCGATATCCCGCCACCGCGTATAAAAGGAAGAGGCTAGGTATTTCCGAAAAGCCTAGCCTCTTCAGTTTTATCAAATAAAAACAAATGCTTAATTCCTCTCATGACTGCTACATGAGGGCAAACTATGACTTTACGATCGAACCTACACAACTCGACCGCAGAAATCACTCAAACGACCTTGACCGTCCCTGTCTTGTGGGACCAACGCCAGACCGCCGATTATCTGGGCGTAAGCCCTAAATGGTTAGAGCGCGACCGATGGCTGGGCGCGAAAATTCCCTACGTCAAAGTAGGACGTGGCGTCCGTTACCGCGCTGCTGATGTTGTCGCCTATGTCGAATCCAACTCGGTCGAGGTGGCGTGATGGACTGGCAAAAACATATCACCCGGCGCGTGATGGAAGGCGCAGGCGAACACATGGGCGTCCAGTTGGAATTCCTGCTGCAACGTCTTGAAGCCTATCCAGAGGCATTGCCAGCGATTGCCGAGGCAGTGCAGGACATGGCGCAATGGTCGCAGGAACAGGCCGATGCGATACATGCAGAACTGGCGAGACGTGAAGCGCAAAAGCGTTTGGCCGAAATCGTCAACCTTCCCCAAAAGTAAACCCCGCAACCGATGGCGCGGCGCGGGGCTTGGGTATTCGGAAGCGGGCAGCTTCTATGGGGTATCATAACACCGTCGCGCCTCTGGGGCAATAATCCACGAGGCGACACATGCAGACTATTCACAAGCCTGACTTAGATCAGGCGCGGGCATTTCTGAACAAGCTGGACGACAGCGCGACCAGTTGGACATTTCAGACCTTTGACGATGACAGCGACAGAAAAGACCAGTCGCTTGCGCGCGTGTATCATGGGACGCTAGACCAGCACGCGGCCAGCCTTGCCGATATGCAGGCCAAGGGCGCGGGCGTCTTTGTCACCGTGAACGAAACAGACGGAAAGGGCCGCAAGGCGTCAAACGTCACTCGCATACGGGCGCTGTTTCTTGATCTGGACGGAGCACCCCTCGACCCGGTTAGGGCGTGGGAAGAGCCGCATATTATCTGCGAAACGTCACCGGGCAGATGGCACACCTACTGGTCAGTGAAAGACTGCCCGCTGGATGCGTTCAAGCCCGCGCAAAAAGACCTTATCGCCGCGTTTGGCGGGGATGAGTGCATTCATGACTTGCCGCGCGTGATGCGCTTGCCGGGCTTTTGGCACCTGAAAAGCGATCCAGTCATGGTGCGCACGATCGAGACCGAAGCCTTCCCCGCGCCGTTCACGCATAGCGAATTCCACAGCAAGCTGGACGCGATCAAGCCCGCGCCAAAACTGTCAGAGCAAGCCATGCCGCGCGGGCCAGCCGCAGGTCATTATGACATGCGTGACGATACCTTCGCGGGCGCGACCAGCACATGTGCCGACGAGGTTGTCGAAATCCTATCCTACATCGCGCCAGACAGTGACGGTTACGGGAATTGGCTTTCCGTTCTGATGGCGTTGCATGAATGGTCTGGCGGATCACAAGAGGGGCTTTCCATCGCTGATGACTGGTCATCGCGCGGGCCGAAATACCAGCCCGGCGAGGTCGCAGAAAAGTGGCAGGGCTTTGACACCAGCGGCGGCACAAACTGGGCAACCGTGCCAGCCCTTGCGCGGGCCAATGGGGCCGATCTTAGCGCCATTGCGCGCAAGTATAAGGGCAGGAACAAGACAGCGGCCAGCGGCCAGCACAACGGCGCAGACCGGCAAGGGGCGATTAGCCGACGTGCAGAGCGTATCGCCAAGACCATTGCCAAGAGGATCAGGGATAGCCTGCCCGATCTGGAAAATGACCCTGAAATTGATGGCACAATCATTCAAAGCATGATCGAGGGCGCTTTCTGGTCTGGCGTGAAGTCAAAAATATTCCTCCTCAATCATGATGAATGCCTAGTGCAATTCGGTGGTCAGGACGCATGGAAGTTTTTATGTCGCCGCTTTGGCAAACCCGTTGACGTTGAAAGCATCATTGAACAGGTCAAAGCCGCGTTGGTCGCTGCGCAAGAGGATGACAGCGACACGAAGGAAATGCCACAGCGCGATCAAGACAGGATAGCAAAAGCCGTTCACGCGGCAGTCATCGACCCGATACTGGATTACCTGAAATACGAAAACCAGCGCGATCAGGTCGAATGGTCGGTGGACATGTTCGCCAAGCGCGCCAAGCTGGAACTAAAAGAAGATGTTGTCAGGATTGTGCTAACACACCAGCCGCTTGACGCCACAGGGCCAACGGATCAGGCGGTAATTGATGACTACCGCGCGCACTTTCCGCAGATCGACCATGTGCTGGATTACATCGTTGCGGCGCGTTTCGCATTAGACCGCAAGAAAGCATACCTTTGGTTATTGGCGCAATCAGACTGGGGCAAAGGCTTTCTAATGGGCGCGCTAAAGGACCACGGGCTTGTGGTCGAAATGAGTGTTAGAGAGATTGAAGGCATATTTGAAGGCAAACCAGCCGGACGAAGCCCGGCAGACTTCAAGCGCGCCATGATCTTGGCAGTTGATGAATTCAAGGCGGTAAAGTCTGAACTGAAACAGTTGCAGTCTGAAATCTATCTTGCGCCCAAATATCAGCTTACAGCGCGTGTCGAGATTTTCACTAAGCTGTTTCTATCCGCAGAAAGTGTTGGTTCACTTGTCACGGAAAATGGTGTCGAGGATCAATTCGCAAATCGAATGTCGATGATTACAGGCGCAGGAACGCTTAACCAGCGCGATCTGTATCAGGCGGACCAAGGGCGCTATTACCGCGTTGTGAAAACCTACATCGCGCGAAGGCTAAACAAGCTGATTGCCGACTATATATCACTTGGACGTATGGACGCTGAAAAGAGGGCCGATGATGTGCTAAACGCCTTTATTGCCGAGCATGGCCTAGACCAGCACTTTCAACGCCTGTCTGACAGTTACCCGGATATCGCCACGCAAGCGGTGGAATGGTTGCGACACAAAAGACCGGAATTTGTCACCTACGCGGCGGGAAATGAGTATCTGCAACACGCCAATAAGGCGCTTGAGGATTATCTGACAGAGCATTTCACATTCAGCGAGGTTGGCACGCTGCGCAGGCGCAAGCCCGAAATCATGCAGCATATGTCCGCAGATGGCAAAGGCAATGCCGCTCACCGCGTCCACGGGGCGGTGGTCAAAGCGGTGATCTTGAAGTGATGCGGGAAAGTGTAACCAGTGTAACCAAGTGTAACCAGAGGCTTGGTTACATTTTGGCGTTGTTTTTAAAGGGAAAAATGCAAGTGTAACCGTGTAACCGACATTTTACGATAATTGGGGAAAAAACAGTCGGAAAGCATGAGTGTGTTTTTTATATGAAGAATAGGCCGAAATCGCGGTTACACGGTTACACCACGAAAAAAGCTAATGATATCAAGCCTAAAGTGTAACCAGAGGGCTTGGTTACAGCCGGTTACACTTGGTTACATTAATGCCGATATATCCAGCCGAACATAACGCACCCCTGCTGGCCGCTACCATCGACCGCGATGGAAAACAGACCATCATCGGATCATAAATCCGCCGTTAAGGCCGCATAAGTAACTGTTAGAAAATGACTTTATATTGCGTATGATGTAGCATGTAAGCATTAAGTAAGCAGATGTGCCGGATATATGCCCAAACTAGCCGCGATACCTGACCAGTTTACCGCCGGATACCTTGACCGCCTAGACGGGCGTAGCAAGGTCGCAGTTGATATGCGCGCGCGTTGGCAAGCGATGACAGATGACCTTGGCGGCGCTGACCAGTTGTCCTATGCGCAGCGGTCTCTTGTCGAAAGGGCGCTATGGTTAGAGCATTGGCTTCACATTCAAGAGCAAGCCCTAGCCGATGGCGACCATGCGTCTTTTGACGCAGGCAGATGGACGCAAGCCTGTAATGCCCTTCAAGGCATCCTCGTTAAGTTGGGCTTGGAACGCAGACAGAAAGACGTGACCAGTCTGCATGACTACATCGCGGGGCGCGCGGCCAATGGTTGATATTCGCCAAGCCATGACGGACCCGGCGCTGTTCGGCCCTATCTTTGGGGGCGATACCTTTATTGCATGGCGCGCCCTGCTGGCCGGGTTTTATGGGCTGGAACTGGACGCCACCGAACTGGATACGTTCAAAACCCTGACAGGACGCCAGAACGGGCCACAGGACGCCTTTGCGGAACTTTGGCTAGCCATAGGGCGGCGGGGCGGCAAGAGCCATGCGGCGGCGTTTCTGGCCGTGTATCTGTCCTGTTTCTTTGACTATCGCGCCAAGCTGGCACCGGGCGAAGTGGCAACCGTGATGGTCATCGCAGCGGATCGAAAACAGGCGCGGGCCGTCATGCGCTACACGTCCGGGCTAGTGAATGAAAACCCCATGCTGGCAAGGATGGTCACGCGGGAAAATTCGGAACAGATAGAACTGGACAACCGTTGCGTGATCGAGATTACCACGGCCAGCCATAGGTCAGTCCGAGGCTATACGCTGGCCGCGTGTATCTGCGATGAAATCGCGTTCTGGCATGTGGACGGGGCCAGCCCTGACAAAGAAATCATCGCGGCGATCCGGCCAGCCCTTGCGACCGTGGGCGGCAAGTTGATTGCCCTGTCATCGCCCTACGCAAAAAGGGGCGTTCTTTGGGATACGTTCAAGCGGGCCTTCGCAGACGACGCGCAAAACCGCGTTCTGGTAGCGCGCGCGCCTTCGCGCCTGATGAACCCGACCTTGCCGCAATCGGTTGTCGATGACGCGATGCGCGATGATCCAGAGGCGGCGCGGGCTGAATACCTGGCCGAATTCCGCAGTGACATATCCAGCTTTCTTGACCCTGAATTGATTGCGGATTGCACCCGTCCGAAGCCGCGCGAATTGCCGCGCGTGTCTGGTGTGTCTTATCTGGCCTTTGTTGACCCAAGCGGCGGCGGCGCTGATGAATTCACACTTGCCATAGGCCACCGGGAAGGGGACGCGGCAATCATTGATCTGGTGCAGGGGCGCAAGGGATCACCCGCCGGGATCGTGGCCGAGTATGCGCAAGTGCTGGATCGTTACGGGATCAAGCGCGTGACTGGTGACAGATACGCGGGCAGATGGCCGTCTGATGAATTCAAAAAACACGGGATCGACTATCAGGCCAGCGAACTGGACCGCAGCGCGCTTTATCTTGAAACGCTTGCGGCGCTGAATTCGGGGCGTGTCGAACTGCCACCGTGCGAGATTGTGGCGCGACAGTTTGCAGGGCTGGAACGGCGCGTAAGCCGCAGTGGAAAAGATCAGATCGACCATGCGCCGGGGGGCCATGATGACCGCGCAAACGCGGTTGCGGGCGTTGTGGTGCTTGCAATCAAGCGGCGTGCGCAGCCCCAAGTGCGCGGCTTTGATGATGGAATTATGACCAGCGGGACGCTGGGAATAGGCGGTGAAACTGCCAACGGGACGTTGGGCGGTTTTGTCGGAACTTTCAACCTATGAACCTGATGAGGTTATAAAATGGCACTTGATCTAAAACAGGCGGTTGAGGCCGTCGAGAATATCGAACAGATGGTAACGCAACGCTTTGCAGGTATGGAAGATGACCTTCTGGCACTTAAACGCAGTGCGCGTTTTTCGGGCGTGGAAACGGATGCAATCGGACCAGAAACAAAAGCAATGGCCGATTTTTTGCGCGGCAAAGAAACGAAGGCGCTATCTGTCACGTCTGACGGGCAGGGCGTTTCGGTTCGGTCTGACTGGTCATCACGCATTTTCAAGTTGATCCGCGAATCCAGTCCAATGCGGGACGTTGCGACCGTCATCGGCACGTCAAAAAATGAAGTCGAAGTCTTGGTTGACCGGGACGAACCGTCATCGGCTTGGGTTGCGGAAACCGCAGCGCGTGGCGCAACGGCGGCGTCATTCCTGACACGTCACAAAATTCCGGTTTTCGAACATTATGCGTTGCCTTCCACAACGCTGGATATGCTGGATGACAGTGATTTTTCGGTGGAAACTTGGTTGCAGGGCAAGATTGCATCGCGTTTTGCCCGACAGGAAGCGGCGGCGTTCATCAATGGCGATGGTATCGGGAAGCCGAAAGGCATCTTGGATTACGACATTGTGCCGGATGCTGATTTTGCGTGGGGGGCGAACCCGGCGCAATACCAGATTGGTGCGATTTACACGGGCGTTGCGGGCGATCTGCCCGGAATGCCTTTGGGGGCTGACCCTTTGGCCGATCTGGTGGACGCCTTGAAATCGAACTATCTGCCCGGCGCTTCATGGATGATGACCCGCGCCATGCGAAACAAAATCCGCAAGCTGAAGGATCAAGACGGGCGCTTCCTGTATCAGGCATCGCTTGATGTTGCCATTCCTGACCGCCTGATGGGCTATCCTGTCTATCTGGCCGAGGATATGCCCGCACTTGCGGACGGCGTTGTGGGGGCGTTGTTCGGTAACTTCAGCGAGGCTTACACGATTGCAGATCGTATCGGGCTGGCCGTGATCCGTGACGTGTATTCCGCACCGGGCTTTGTTCGTTGGTATATCCGGCGGCGTCTGGGCGGCGCGCTTACTAATCCCGAGGCCGTCAAGGCTTTGGTTTTGGGTGCCGAACCTGATGACGAATAGGAAACCCTAACCGCCGGGGGCTTTCGGGCGATGGCGGATGCGGATTAGCCGGATAGTGCCGCAGACAGCAAAACCCCGGCAGCATGGCAGCCCCTTTCCTTTTAGCGGGGGCGGGCCATGCAATCGGGGGCAGGCTTTCGGGCCTGCCCTTTTTCACACGAGGGGAAGCGATGGCACAGAACCCGGAGTTGCACTTGTGGCGCATGGTGCTGGCATTGGCCTTGCGCGAGGATGACGCGGCGCGATGGATCAGGACCGATGACGCGGCCACCGTTTGCGCACTGGCGGGGCTGGATCATGCAGGCGTCATGCGCGCGTATCGGCCGGAACGGTTCAAGCGGTTGGGCAAGGTTGCGGCTTAGATCACAAGCCCGTTACCGCTTACTCATGCTTACTCGCTGGCTTGCTTACAAAATGCTTACTTTTCGGTTTTTCCGATTGTAAGCGACACCACCCCAAAACCCGCTAAGTTGTTGATTTTTAAGGTGGTGGGCGACCCTGGAATCGAACCAGGCGTGGGTCTCCCCGGCGGAGTTACAGTCCGCTGCCGCACCTTGCAGCCCGTCGCCCTAATGCGGCGTGACTTACGCGAGGCATCTAGACGCGTCAAGTGCGGAAATGTTGGCAATTTGAAAACGCGGGTCGGGCATTGTTGCCCCTTGCACCATCCCGCTGCCTTGCGCAAAGCTGGCCCCCAAAGCAGCAAAGGAAATGCGCGTGAAAAAGCCAGTTTGGGTCATTGAAAAGGAAAAGGCCCGGCGCGAAGGGCGTCAGGACACTGTCTGGCTGTTCGGCCTTCATGCCGTGCGCGATGCGCTGCTGAACCCCAAGCGCAAGAAGCTGACCCTGTATCTGACCCGCAATGCCGAAGCCAAGCTGGCCGATGCCGTGGCTTCCTCTGGGATAGAGGTGCAGATCGCTGACCCGCGCAAATTTCCCGCGCCCCTTGATCCCGGTGCGGTGCATCAGGGAGCCGCGCTAGAGGTGCAAGCGCTGGATTGGGGGCGCGTGTTAGAGCTGTGCCGCCCCGAGGGCCGTGACATCGTCGTGTTGTTGGACCATGTGAGCGATCCGCACAATGTAGGTGCGATCTTGCGCTCTGCCGAAGTGTTCGGCGCGCGTGCGGTTATTGCCACGCAGCGCCATGCCGCGCCAGAAACCGGGGCTTTGGCCAAGACCGCCAGCGGCGCATTGGAGCGCCAGCCCTACCTTCGGGTGCGCAATCTGGC
>CAYNWX010000121.1:0-1690 GCA_964401005.1 uncultured Natronohydrobacter sp. | reverse complement strand
ACCGCGCGCACCGCATAGGCCAGCCGTAAGGGGGTGTCGGCGGTCCAATCGACGGCTGCCAGAAAGCGGTCGCTGCGGGCTTCGGTCATCTCGGCATAGGCGTTCAGGCCCAGCCAATCGAGCGCGCGGATATCGCCTTCGCGCAGGAGGTTGGGGTTGTCGATCTCCAGCCCCGCTGGCAGCGCGTCATCCACCATCAGCCGACCGCCCGCAATGCCGCGATCCGGGCGCACCTCCAGCACGGCGATCAGGCGGTCGCCCACGCGCAGATCGTCAAGGCTGGTCGCTTCGCCCTCTGGCGTGAAATAGCTGCGCGCGATCGTGTAGCCATTGCCGCGCGCGGGCGGCGCAATATCGGGCACTCCGAAGGCTGTCAGCGTGACGGTGGTGGGGGTTTGCCCGGTGTTGGTTATGGTCCGCGCGCTGCCATCGTAAAGTTGGACCACATTGCCGTCGACCGCGCTCCCGTCGACGCTAAGTCCGCCACCATCCGCACCTAGCGCCACGGCGGCTTGCAGTGACCACGCGGCTTCTTGTGTAGAGAGTTCATGCACTGCGCCGCGCTGCGAGATTTGCCGCGCCAGAAGCAAGCGGTCCACTGCGCCGCTGCCTACTTCCGACGCCAGCGCCAACAGCCCCGCGCGGTCGCGCAGACCGGTGCCGTAATCGTTGCGGTAGCCATCGGCCCCGTCGCTGGTGGCAAGGCTGGCCGCTTGGCGGAACATGGCATCGGCGCGCGCCTGTTCGCCGTAGGCCGCCAGCGCGCCGCCCAGTTGCGCGGCAGATAGCGGTGTGTCGAACTTTTCGGACAAGGTATCTGCGTAATAGCGCAAATCGCCAATCGCTGCTTCGCCTGAACGTGCCAGAACATAAAGCGCATAGGCTATCCCAGAGGCGTTGTCATAAAGATCGCCCGCCTGCGCGACCTGATTGCGCAGGTTGTCGAGCGCCATGCGCAAAGACGTGTCCGGCACATCGGCACCTTGGCCCGCCGCACGGGTCAGCACGTCAGTGACATAAGCGTCCAGCCACAGGTCATAGCCGCCCGCGCCCCATAGGCCGAAACTGCCCGTGCGCCCTTGGCGTGTCAGGATCCGGTCAATGGCGGATTGAATGCGCGTCTGTGCTTCTGTTTCGGTTACAAGGCCAAGCTCTATCGCGGCCCCCGACGCCAAAAGTAACGGTTGCAGACCAGAGGCGAGTTGTTCTGTGCATCCATAGGGATAGCCCGTCAGCCGTTGCATCAAGCCCGGCAAGTCGAGCGCCGCGCCTGCACCGGCCATCAGCGTGGCGCGGGCCCCGTCGCCCAACCCGTCCAGCGCGTTCGCGTCAAAGCGGAAGCTGTCGCCGGGGGCCAGCACGAATTGAGAACTACGCGCGATTTCGGGGTCGGTGCGCTGCACCGTCAGGGTCAGGTCGCGGGTCAGCACGCTGCCATCGGGGGTGGTCAGCTCCACACGATAGGCATGATCGCCCAACGAGGTGGGGGCCAGTGCCAGATCCAGCACCGCGCGCCCGCCTTCATTCAGCGTCACGCTGTCCGGCACTGTGCCAAGGCCATGCCCGGTGACGCTAAGCGCCATCTCGCCTACTGCGCCCGTGGCATGGGTCAGTTCCAGCCGCATCCGGCTGGTGTCGCCCGGCGTCAGGAAGCGCGGCAGGCTGGGTTGTACCACCACCGGGTCGCGGA
>CAYNWX010000120.1:0-1864 GCA_964401005.1 uncultured Natronohydrobacter sp. | reverse complement strand
CATAATCCGCAACCTTCAGCCCAATTAACATGCTGAAATATAACACGTTACTGGCAACCCAAGGTATGAAAACTTCAAGTTACTTGGGAAATGCGGGTTGTATCGTTCCCCATTAGCTGTTTCTATTGTAATAGAGCGATACTTCGTCGATCAAGCGCCGTCGCGCCCCCGAGCGGCGGCGCTTTGGCTACCACCTGAGCGCCGATCCCCCGTCCTACGGACATGGCTGCCATAAAGCGCAACAGATCCCCCCGCGCAGCGCCACCGCGCGCGACGCCCCTTGCGCGGCTTCGCGCATCACTTGAGCGGTGCAGGGGCCGCAAACGCTGAATAGCAGCGTAAATCAGCAATTTAAGCCGTCCATCAGGGCCGGTGGCATTTTCTTCTGGTGGTCTTCACACAGCCGTTACCGAATCGGCCTAGTGCCGCGAGCATGGGCGCCGCACAGAAAACTCTTAGCAGTGACAGCCCCAGCGGAGGGAAAGCCCTTGCGCTGTCCGGCATTGGCAAGCGCTTTGGAGACACTACCGCGCTGGACGGCATTACGCTGACCTTGGAAGCGGGCAAATTCTCCGTCCTTTTGGGGCCGTCGGGCTGTGGAAAATCCACGTTACTGCGCATCATTGCAGGACTGGAAGCCCCAAGCGCCGGCCAGATTTGGCTGGGGCCGGACCGTATCGACGCTTTGCCACCCAAAGCGCGCGACTTGTCGATGGTGTTTCAATCTTACGCCTTGTTCCCGCATCTGAACGTGGCCGAGAATATCTTGTTCGGCCTTTCGGTACGACGCACCCCCAAGGCAGAGCAGACGGCGCGGCTTAACGCGGTCGCCAGCATGATGGGTCTGGAAAATCTGCTCGCGCGCAAACCCGCACACTTGTCAGGCGGGCAGCAACAGCGCGTGGCCTTGGCCCGCGCGGTTATTTCTGAGCGGCCCATCTGCCTGATGGATGAGCCGCTTTCCAACCTAGATGCAAAGCTGCGCGCGGAAATGCGCAGCGAAATCCGGGCGCTTCAGCAACGTCTGGGGCTGACCATGGTCTATGTCACCCATGATCAGGTCGAGGCGATGACGATGGCGGATCAGATCGTCGTCATGAATGCCGGACGGATCGAACAGGTCGCCACGCCACGTGCGCTTTATTCCCAGCCCGCGACAACCTTCGTGGCGGGGTTTATCGGCACACCGCCCATGAACCTGCTACCCAGACATGCCCTACCCGATATCCGCGCCCCGCACGGCACCGCGACCATTGGCGTCCGTCCAGAGGATATGTGCCTTACCGGACCCGGCTACCGCCTGCGCGCCCGTGTGCTGAATGTGGAATATCTGGGGGCCGACCAGATTGTCACTTTGGCCCTGAATGACGCGGGCGTGGCGCTGCGCCTGAACGGCCACATGATGGAATTCGACGATGTGCAGGCGCTGACGCTGCCTTTGCAAGCGCTGCACTTCTTCGATGCGGCGGGCCATCGGCTTGCCACACCTGCCGACCCCACCCAGAGCCTTGATACGGAGAATCGGGATGAAACGCTCGCTTAAGTCTTTGCTTGCCACGACCGCCCTGTTGGGCGCGATGGCACAGGCCGCCTCGGCGGTCGATCTGGAATTCTATTTCCCCGTCGCCGTTGGTGGCGACGCAGCCGCCACGATTGAAGCGCTGACCGCCGATTACATGGCGCAGAACCCGGATGTGACCATCAGCGCCATCTATACCGGCAGCTACGCTGACACCACCACGCGCGCGATCACAGCCGCGCGCGGCGGCAATGCGCCCCAGCTTGCCATCCTGCTGTCGGTCGACATGTTCGCCATGATCGACGAAGACATCGTCCTGCCATGGGATGATTTCCTGACCCAAGA
>CAYNWX010000119.1:0-13821 GCA_964401005.1 uncultured Natronohydrobacter sp. | reverse complement strand
TCTGAACAGACGCATTGTTTCATGACCTGATCGTAAAACGCCCGGACCATAGGGACCGGGCGCTTTGGAGTTTGATATGTTGACGCGATCAGCGCTTCGAGAACTGGAAGCTGCGGCGGGCTTTCGCGCGGCCGAACTTCTTACGTTCCACAACGCGGCTGTCGCGGGTCAGGAAGCCCGCGGCTTTCAACGAAGCGCGCAAAGCCGGGTCGTAAAGCTGCAACGCTTTCGAGATGCCGTGACGCACAGCGCCAGCCTGACCGGACAGACCACCGCCCGCCACGGTTGCCATCACGTCGAACTGGTCGACGACACCGGCAATCTGGAAGGGCTGACGCAGGATCATTTGCAGCACGGGGCGTGCAAAATATTTGGTGTAATCAATATATTCGCCCTTGGCATCGCGCACCAGGAACTTGCCGGAACCCGGCTTGATCCACACGCGGGCAACCGCGTCCTTGCGCTTGCCGGTGGCGTAGGACCGGCCCAATTCGTCGCGGACGGGCTGGCGCGCGGGCGCCGCTTCGGCCACGGGGGTGACGACGGATTTCAGATCGTCGAGTGTCTTGAGATCGTCGCTCATGGTCATGCGCTCCGCGTGTTCTTGGTGTTCATGGATTTGACATCCAGAACTTCGGGTTGCTGGGCTTCATGCGGATGCTCGGTGCCGGCATAGACGCGCAGATGGGTCATCTGCTGGCGCGACAGAGGACCGCCGGGCAGCATACGCTTGACCGCCTGCATCAGCACGCGCTCGGGGAAGCGACCTTCCAGAATCTGGCCCGTGGTGCGCGACTTGATCCCGCCCGGATGGCCGGTGTGCCAGTAATTCGGCTTGGCGCGCTTGTTGCCGGTGATCTGCACTTTCTCAGCGTTGATCACGATGACATTGTCGCCCATGTCCATATGGGGGGTGAAAGATGGCTTGTGCTTGCCGCGCAAGCGCATGGCGATGATCGAAGCGAGACGGCCCAGCACGACGCCTTCAGCGTCGATGATGATCCATTTCTTCTCGATATCCGCCGGAGTGGCAGAGAAGGTTTTCATGGGTTTACCCTTGAGAGAGAAAATTCCGAGCCCCATTTCAGGGCGCTGCGTGTCTTCTACGGATATTTGCAGGTGCGTCAAGGGCAGCGCCTTCTAAATAACTTATATATTTCAAATACTTAAAAAATAGGTATTATATTACCCCAAAAACAGGGCCCCCATAGCGCCTTATCGCAGCTTGGGCGGCGCGTCCGGGTCCAATCCCGGGGCTTTTACCTCGACCGGCTCGGCGGGTTGCGGCAGGTCGAACCGCAAGCCTACCCGCGCCAATTCCGCCGCGCGCGGGTCATTGGCGCTCAGGAAGGTCACGTCCAACTGCCCCGCTTCCAACCCTGACAAGGCCAAAGCCCCCTGCACTGCCCGTGCGAGCGCGCTTTCGGCGCCTTCGGCAGCATCGACAAAGGCCAGCAGATGCCCTCGCGCACCGCCCTCATACTCGGTACCGACCAGATAAGCCAAGGCCGCCAACCCCTCCATCCGGGCCAAACGCGCATCCAGCGCGGTCAGCAGCGCTTCGGGCAAGCCGCGCGGCGCGCGAAAGGCGGTGACGCGGTTTTCCAACTCTTCAGGGCGCTCTGACAGCGTTTCAGCCAGCCATGCCAATATTTCCGGCGGAAACACCCGCGCCGACGGGGCCACGCCAAGGTTCAACCCCAACCCCATTTTACTGCCCGACAGCATCTCGACCACCACGCGGCCCGGAAGGGCGGCATAGGGCGCGGGCAGGCCGGTGAATTCGGTCAAACGGTCTTCGCGGTCAAAAGCCAGCACGATCGGGCCATCTTCCAGCTCGAACACTTTGGGGTCGAGCGTGTCGCCCTTGGCCTCACTCTCCAGAAGCAGGAACAATTCCCCCTCTGTCAGCCGAGCGTAATAGCGCAACCGGGCCGGAATATCATCCGGCGCGGCTTCGGTCGCGGCAAAAGCAAGGTCTAGCGGCGTTTCGGTCATCGCGACCCCTTTCACATATCGCACAATGGCTAAAAGGCCCCCGCGCGAATGGCAAGGCGGCACAATTGCATTCCGGTGCCATTTCGCATATTGCACATGTGAACAATCCAGTCGGGCCCCTCATGCTGCCACGCGGCCAATCTGCCAAACCGCTGACCGGGATCGCGCTGCATCTAGGGGCGATCACGGTGCTGGTGACGATGGCCGCCTGCATCAAGATCGCCACGGTCGAAGTGCCCACCGGGCAGGCGGTTTTTGCCCGCGCGGCCTTTTCACTGCCGCTGATCTTGGGCTGGATCGCGCTGCAAGGCCCGCTGCGCGACGGGCTGCGGATGGAACGGCCCCGTTTGCACCTGCTGCGCGGGCTGATCGGTACGCTTGCGCTGTCGCTCAATTTCTTGGCCTTGTCGCTGCTGCCTTTGCCCGAGGTTACCGCCATTGAGTTTGCCGCACCTCTGGTGACGGTGGTTTTCGCGGTGCTGCTTTTGGGCGAGACCGTGCGCCTTCTGCGCTGGAGCGCGGTCTTCGTGGGGCTGATCGGTGTTCTGATCATTGTCTGGCCGCGCCTTGGGTTGGGGGCAGAGGCCAGCGAAACCGACTGGGCGCGCATCGGGGCCTTGGCCGCGCTTGGGTCTGCCTGCGCGGCGGCCTTGGTCAAGATCTTGCTGCGCCGCATAGTCATTACCGAAAGCACACCGGCCATTGCGTTCTACTTCGCCCTGACCGCCAGCCTGATCGGGCTGGCCAGCGCGCCCTTTGGCTGGGTCTGGCCCTCAACCAAGGTTTCGGCGCTGTTGGTCGCGTCAGGGGTCTTGGGCGGGATTGGGCAACTCATGCTCACGGCCAGCTACCGCTACGCCGATGCCTCGGCGCTGGCCCCCTTCTGGTATGCGCAATTCCTGTTTGCCACGGTCTTTGGGGTATTCCTCTTTGGCGACCTGCCCACGACGCAAACGCTGGTCGGGGCAGCGCTGGTGATCGCGGCGGGCTTGCTCATTGCTTGGCGCGAATCGCAACTGGCCAAAGCGGCGCGTTTGGGCGCAACCGGGCGGTAACAGACCGCGCTGGCAAATAAGGTCATCTGCCGTCCGCAATGCAGCGGGCCACAACGCTGTCCCAGCCCGCGCCACCCTTTCGGAACGGGCGTTTTGCCCTGCCATTGCCCCGACAAATTTCAGCCGCGCCGCCATGGCCACCCAACCGGGCCTGTGGCTTGCAGGCTTGGAAAACCCGTCTTAGCTGCACCGCAACACATACCCGAACCGGGCTTGGGCACCTGTCCATCCCACCCTTACGGAGGCACCGACATGTTGCGCAAAACCGCTCTGACACTGACCCTTGCCACCCTGCCCGGCTTGGCACTTGCCGCACCTGATGGCTGGCAGCCACTTCTGTCGCCCGCAGACCTGTCTGCCCTGCTGGACCAAGGCGAGGATATCCACATCATCCGCGTGACCGGCGACTTTGCGGCAGGCCATATCCCCGGCGCCGTCTTCTCACCCTACGAGAAATGGCGCGCGGGCCCGACCAACCCCGGCGCAGTGCTGCCCGAACTGGAATACGAGGCAGAGGCCGTGCGCGTCGGCGTCACCGCCGAGCGCCCCACCGTCATCGTCCATGATGGCGACACCCCATCCGATATGGGGGCCGCCGCGCGGGTCTACTGGACGTTGAAATCCTTGGGCGTAGAAAATCTGGCGCTTCTGAATGGCGGCTTTCAGGCTTGGGCAAAAGCGGGCCTGCCCACCGCCACCGGCGAGGTCACGCCAACCGAATCCGACTTCTACGCCGAATGGCGCGATGACTGGTATATCCCGACCGGCGAAGTCGCCGCCCTTGTCGAAAGCGGCGAGGCAACATTGCTCGACAGCCGCCCCGAGGGGTTTTTCCAAGGCATCGCATGGTCCATCGCCCGCCCCGGCACCATCCATAGCGCCGAGAACCTGCAATTCTCGCAATTCTTCGAAGATGGGCTGATGGTTACGCCCGAACGCGCCCGCGCCATTGCCGAAGCACAAGGGCTGCAAGATTCGCCGATCACTGTGTCGTTCTGCAATACCGGGCATTGGGCCGCGCTCAACTGGTTTGCGCTCAGCGAATTGGCCGAGGTGCCGAATACGCGGCTCTATGCCGAAAGCATGGCCGAATACACCATCCATGGCCACCCTCTCGACAATGAACCGGGCCGGGCCGAATATGTCTGGCTGTCGACCAAGCGTTGGGTGGCAGAGCTGTTCTAAACCCTTTCATCTTGCCCCAAATACTCATGACACCCCGGCCTGCCACCGATTGCAGCGCCGGGGACATCTCTGAAAGGCCCCTTCACATGATTCCGCGTCGTGCATTCGTCATTGTCCTTATTCTGTCTGCGCTGGTCTTCGCTTTGGTCATGGCAGGCCCCCGCGCGGGGCTGCTTCTGGCCATCGGCATCGGCTTTGGCCTTGTGCTGGAAGGGCTGCGCTTCGGCTTTGCCGGCCCGTGGCGGCTGATCGTGGCAGAGCGTGATGGGCGCGGTCTGCTGGCGCAGTTTCTGGCGATTGCGCTGGTCGCCAGTGTCGCCTTCCCGCTATTGGCGGCGCATGGGGGCGAATTGTCGCCCGCCGATGCGCCGGTGGGGCTTGGCATGATCTTGGGCGCGTTCGTGTTTGGCGCGGCCATGCAGCTTGTCATGGGCTGCGGGTCGGGCACGCTGATCAATGCCGGGTCAGGCAACCTTGTGGGGCTGATCGCACTTGTCGGCTTCATCGGCGGCAGCTTCCTTGGCAGCTTGCACCTTGGCTGGTGGACGGGGCTTGCCAGCCTGCCGGTGCTGTCGTTGCAAGGGATGTTCGGAGTAAATGGCGGTTTGATCGCAACGCTTGCAGGGCTTGCAGCTTTGGCGGCGCTCGTGATCTGGCGCGCCGCTCCCGGCAAGCGCCTGCCCCCTGCCCGGCTGTGGTGGGCAGCAAGTCTGATCGCGGCGTTGGCGCTGGCCAATCTGGTCGTGGCAGGGCAGCCATGGGGCATTGTCTATGGCTTGGGCCTGTGGGGTGCGAAACTGGCCCAAGCGGGCGGCGCGGATCTGGCGGCCAGCGGTTTTTGGGCCAATCCCGGCAATGCCGAACGCCTTGGCGCGTCCATCCTGACCGATGTCACCTCGCTGACCAATATCGGCCTGCTGATCGGGGCCTTCGCCGTGCTGCGCTGGCGGCGTGACCCCGGTGCACCCGCGCAAGCGCTGACGGCACAAAGCTATGCGCTGGTGCTGCTGGCTGGGCTTGTGCTCGGCTATTCGGCGCGCATGGCGTTCGGGTGCAATGTGGGCGCGTTTTTCAGCGGCATTTCGACCGGGTCGCTGCATGGTTGGGTTTGGCTTGTCGCCGCCTTTGCCGGGTCAACCCTTGGGTTAAAGCTGCGACCATTTGTGCTGCGCGCCGCCCCCCAACCGAAAGGAGCTTTCGCATGATTCTGTCTGCCCTACCCCGTCTTGGTGTCGGCTTTCTGGCACTTGCGCTGATGGCTGCCATCTTGCTGGTGGATCTGGCCCAAAGCGGCGCGCCCGACCTGTTCAGCGCCCCCCCGGCGCTGGCGCTTGGCTCAGGCCAAGCCCCGAACGGCGCGCATTGCACCGCGCAATAACGCCCGGTCAGTCGATCACTTCTTCTGGGGCAACGCCCCAAAGCGCGGCTTTCGGCACCCAGCCCGCGAGGTCGTCAAAGCTGATCTCGCACCAATCCGGTGCGCAATGGTGCAAGGTCCCGATAACTCCGCGCTCTAAAAGTGCGACTTCGCGCGCGTCCGTCTGCGGGCGGGCGCGCAATTGGGTCATGTCTTGCGCAACCATCGCGGTGCGCACCCCCGATAGCAACGCGTAATGCATCCATCCGCCTTGGCCCTCCATGTCTTCAACCCGGCGCCAATGCTCGAACTCTGCGGTTATGCGCAAGGGCAGGTCGCGACGTTTATAGACCCAGTCTATCCGGTGCGAGGTATCTGGGCCACGCCTTGCATTGGCCTCGTTCGCCTTCAGCGATACGAAACGCGGCAAAGGCAGGTTTGTGACTGGCCCACGCTCTTGGGCCTGCGCGGCCATCACGCTGGCGCAAAGCGCCACGCCCACTATGAGTGCACGACTAAAAGAGGGTTTCATACGCCTGTTCCTCGTCGTTTTATCGACGAGCCTTTTTATAAACTGCTGCCTGCTCGGCCGCGCCCTTGCCAGAATTTCAAAGCTGGTCTTGTCGCGCGGCGTGATCGCGGGCAGTTTGGCACAAGAATTCTCCCAGACAAGAGACGAGCCAACATCATGCCAAGATCCCGCCTGAGTGTTGTTGTTACGCGACGCCTGCCAGATGCCGTTGAAACCCGCCTGTCGGAATTGTTCGACCTGCGCCTGAACGACACCGACACGCCCATGGATCGTGCGGCGCTGGTTGCGGCGGTGCAAGACTGCGACGTGCTGGTGCCCACGCTGACCGATGACATCGACACCACGCTGCTGGGACAAGCGGGCGACCGGCTGAAACTGATCGCAAATTACGGCGCGGGGGTCGACCATATCGATGTGGCAACGGCCCGTCAGCGCGGCATTCTTGTCGCCAACACACCCGGCGTTGTGACCGAAGACACCGCTGATATGACCTTGGCGCTGATGCTGGCGGTGACGCGGCAAATCCCATCGGGGCTGGCGCAGATGCAAGCAGGGGATTGGGCGGGCTGGTCGCCCATGGCCAATCTGGGCACGCGCATTGGTGGCAAGCGGCTGGGCATTCTGGGCATGGGGCGCATTGGGCAGGCCGTGGCGCGCCGCGCGCGGGCTTTCGGGATGCAAATTCACTACCACAATCGCCGCCGCCTGCGCCCAGAGGTCGAGCAAGCGCTGGAGGCCACCTATTGGGAAAGCCTTGACCAGATGGTGGCGCGGATGGACGTGATTTCCGTAAATTGCCCGCACACGCCCGCGACCTTTCACTTGCTGAACGCGCGGCGGTTGAAACTGCTGAAGCCCACGGCCATTATCGTCAACACATCGCGCGGCGAGGTTGTGGACGAAAACGCCCTGACGCGCGGCCTGCGGGCGGGCGAAATTGCGGGCGCGGGGCTGGATGTGTTCGAACGCGGTCGACAGGTAAACCCACGCCTGCGCGAATTGCCCAACGTGGTGCTGTTGCCGCATATGGGCTCTGCCACGCGCGAGGGACGGATAGAGATGGGCGAGAAGGTCATCATCAACATCAAGACCTTTGCCGACGGGCACCGCCCGCCCGATCTTGTGCTGCCCTCGATGCTGTAGCCCGGCACACAAGCCACGAAACAGGGCCAGAACCCACAGCAACGCGACCATCAGACCAACGACAATCGTTCCACCGGCACAGGGTCCGGGTAGGGGCGGTAAAGCCCTGCCTCTGCCCGGTCGATCATGCCGTGCATCAGCGCATATGCTTGCGCCGCGTCGTGGTCGCCCTGCGCCAGATGGGCAAAAGCGCGGTCCATCTGCGCCATGTCGTCGAATTCCACAACCAGCAGGAAATCGCCAAAGCCCGCGCCTGCAAGCCGCAACTTGCGCCGCAACAAGTGCCAATGGGCCAGTTTGCCCGCGCTTTGCAAAATCCCCAACCAGACCGCCACTGCGCGCGCGAAAGCCAGTTCATTCGCGTTTGGTTTCAGGTCGATCATGCAATGATAACTGGTCATCTAGCCCTGCCGTTCCGGTGCTGTCGTTGCACCCTAGACCACAGCTATGAAGAAACGCTTAATCCCGCAATCGCATGCTGAGCAGCCAAAGTGCGGCCAGCCCAAACGACAAAACCGCGTTCCAACTGGCCATGGACAGGCCCAGCATTTCCCACGCGACATCGTCGCAGCGCACCACGGGCGCGGCCATAATCTGGTCCAACAATTGCTGTGCGCTCAGGCCCGACAGATCGCCGCCAGAGGTGCAAGAGGCAGGCCCCTCCCACCAGCGCCGCTCGACCCCGGTATGGTAAACGCCGATCGCGCCAGACCCGGCCGCCCCCACCGCGCCCAGAACGGCCCACGGCCCCGGCAGCACCAGCCCAAGCCCGGCCACAAGCGCCACGCCATGTGGCCAGCGCTGCCAGATGCACAACGCACAGGGCGCCATGCCGCCGATATACTGAAAGGCCAGCGCGCCCAGCAGCAGACCTGCGGACCCGGCCAAAGCCAGCATTTGCACCTGTCTGGACTTGCTCACAAAAACCTCACCGCATAGAACCCGCCGATTAGCAACACCACGAACACCACGAATACAAGGCCCAAGCGTTTCTCTATGAAATCACGAATGGGTGCGCCGAATTTCCACAGCAGCGCGGCCACAATGAAGAACCGCAACGCCCGCGCGACAACAGAAGCCAAGATAAATACCGGCAACGACAGCGCTGTGGCGCCCGAAAGGATTGTGATCACCTTATACGGAAAAGGCGTGACGCCTGCGATCAGCACCGCCCATGCGCCCCATTCCGCATAACGCACGGAGAAGTCCGCGAAATAGGCGTCCTTACCGTAAAACTCCAGCACCGGGCGGCCCACCAATTCGAAAGCGCCATACCCAATGGCATAGCCCGCAACCCCGCCCAGCACCGACGCAACTGTAGCAACCGCCGCGATCACGAAGGCGCGCGAAGGGCGCGCGATGATCATCGGGATCATCAGCGCATCGGGCGGGATGGGAAAGACCGAAGATTCGATGAACGCCACGAAGGCCAGAACCCAAAGCGCATGGCGGTGACTGGCCATTGACAGGGTCCAGTCGTAAAGCGATCTCAACACCTTATGCGCCTTTCTTCATCTTACCGAAACTACTCTGGGGTCGTCATCAATGCGTCATTGGTCAGCGATGCCGCGGGCAAGGCCCCCGTCAGGATGCAGGCAATTGCACGCCCATCACGCCAAGACCCCAGCGCACCATCTGCGCCAATACATCGTCAGAGGCCGCGTTGAACCTGTTAACCAGCGCCAGCGTTTCCGTGCTCTCGACCGGCAGGCTGGCGGTGAAGACCTGCCGCGCCATGACGCGGGCATCGCTTTCGCGGACCATGCGCGCGGTCAGGCGCAGGCGGATCGTGGCGCTGTCTTCGCCTTGAAGTTCGGCTTGGAAGTCTGTGATTTCGCTGATTAATGCGAAATCACCCACCGCGCCCAACGGGCGGCGCCCGACATAGGACAGCGCGCCGGTATCCTCGAATGCGCGCAGCACCAATGTTTGCCACATAGCGGGCAGTTCCGATGCCCAGCGCCCATCGGGCAGGTAGAGCGATTGCACCGCGTTGGGCTTGACCAGAATGCGGTCCGTGTCGAGTGCGCCAGAGGTCGTCGGCGGCTCCACGCTCAGCGCGCGCGACAGAGTCCGACTGGCTTGCGGCAGGGTGTCGGGCGCGCGCAATTCATAAGCGTCAAGCGGAGTTGCTGCCTTGTTCAGCGCCGATACAGCACCGCAGCCTCCGAGCGCCAGAAGCCCCGCAAAAACAATGCTCAAACGCAGCTTCTTCATCTTCTGAACTCCGGTGTCTGGCTGTTGAGCAACAAGCGCGCCGGATCGCTGTCCAGCTTGCGCGCCAAGCCGTCAAGATTGGCGATCAGGCCGCGCGCTTCGCGGGCCAATTGGGTAATATTGGGCAGGCCCGCAGCGGTGAAATCGCGCACCGGCCCCGCGCTGTCACGCACCACCGCGCCAAGGTCGTCAAAGGCGCGCGCAGCACTGGCGGCGGTTGCCCGCAGATCGGCCGTCACGGAGGGAATATCGGCAGAGACCGCGTCGACCGCACTGCCCAACCGGTCAAGCACATCGCGCAAATCGGCGGTGATGACGGCGACATCTTCGTTAATCACACGGTCGGCCCCGATGAACGCGCGCTCGGCCGCTTCCAGCGCGCCTTCGCCGGTTTCCAGTGCGCGGTTGATCGCATCGAGCGTGGTATTGGCGTTGCTGAAGGTCTCGGTCACTTGGCTTAAGGTCTCGACACCAGAGGTTGTCAACGCGCTCACCTGCCCCGACACGCTGCTCAGGTCTGTGCCAACGGTTTCAACCACTTGGCGCACTTCGGCGGTGGCGGCGCGAATATCAGCCATGATGAGCGGCAGGTCTGTTTCGGCGGCAATCGCTACGCTATCGGCGGCGGCGGTTGCGCGCGCGACCATCTCGCGTGCCTCTGTCACCAGCAGAGTGCCTTCGCCGCTGACAAGCGTATCCACGCTGGTCGACATTGCTTCGACAGCTTGCAGCGTGGTTTCGGCGCGCACCAGAAGCGGCTCTATCAAGGCCAGCGCCGGGTCGAGCGCTTCTATGCGGTCAGTCGCGGCTTGGCCAGTGCGGGACAATTCGCCGAACATAGTGGTGGCTTCGCGGCTGGCGGTTTCCAATTCCGTGCGCAGGGCGGTCGCGTCATCGCGCAATTGCGTCACCATCTCTGTCAGGTCACGCGCCACGAACATGTCCACCGTTTCCAGGGTTTGTGTCCCCGTCTCGAACGCGATACGCGCGTTGGTCGCGACGAGCGCGCCTTCATCGACCGCGAATTGCAAGCTTTCGAGTGCCTTTTCGGCCTGTAAAAGGATCGGCTCAAGATCATCGGCAAATTGTGCGAAGGTTGTGGTCGCCGCTTCGATCGTGTCGGTGAAGCCTGCAAAACTATCCAGAGCGCGCGAGATTTCGCCCGAAGAAGACTCGAGGTTTATCAATATGTTTTCAACCCTTGAGCGGTTTTCTTCACCCAAAATCTGGTTCACCTGTTCGATGACCTGAAGCGCTTCGTCCAGAATGCGCGGCGCACCTTCGGTCAGCGTTTGGATGGTCGAGCGCCCGGCTTCCAGAACCGGCACATCGTCACGGTTGTTGATTAGCGGCGCAGTCGGGCTGCCCGCGGTCAGCCCGATAAAGGCCACACCGGTGATGCCGGAACTGTCCACCGTGGCGATCGTGTCGGCGCGAACCGGGGTTTCACGTTCGACTTCCAGCGACACAAGCACAGTGCCGTCTTGGTCTGGCGACAGGCGAATGTCGATCACTCGGCCCACCGGTAGACCCGCAAAGGTGACATCAGCGGCAGGCGACAGGCCCGAGACAGAGTCGAATCGTACATCGTAATAGGCGTATTGCTGGTCGAACTGCACCTTGCCAAAAGCAATGAAAAATCCCATCACGCCCAGAAAGCCCAGCAGCGCGAATACCCCAATCAGAACGTAATTTGCTTTGGTTTCCATGGGTTATACGGCCTTTTCCTTGGTGGCAATCGCCGCCCTTGCGCGCGGCCCGTGGAAATATTCATGCACCCATGGGTGGTCGATTTGCAGCATTTCTTCCATCGTGCCGGTATACTTCACCCGCTTGTCGGCCAAAACCGCTATTCGGTCGCAACAGGCATGCAGGCTGTCCAGATCATGCGTGACCATGAACACGGTGAGCCCCATGGCTTGGCTTAAGCCCCGGATCAATTCGTCGAAGGCAGAGGCGCCGATTGGGTCCAGCCCCGCCGTGGGTTCGTCCAGAAACACGATTTCGGGGTCCAGCGCCAGCGCCCGCGCCAGCCCCGCTCGCTTGCGCATCCCCCCCGACAATTCGGACGGGTAATTGTCGCCCGCTTTATAAGGCAAGCCCGACATGGCAATTTTCAGATCGGCCAAGTCGCGGCGCAGCGCGGGGTTCAGCCCGTCGATGGTGCGCAGCGGCACTTCGACATTTTCGCGCACGGTCAGGCTGGAAAAGAGTGCGCCATCTTGGAACATCACGCCCATGCGTTGGTCAATCTCGCGCCGCTCGGTTTCCGAGCAGTTGAGCGCGTCTTGTCCGAAAATTTCGATGCTGCCCGCCTGCGGCGGACGCAGCCCTGCAATGCAGCGGAGCAACACCGATTTACCAGTACCAGAGCCGCCGACCACGCCCAAAACCTCTCCGCGATAGACATCAAGGTCTAGATCTTCATGCACAACATGTTGCCCAAAGACATTGCTGATCCCGCGCAGCTTTATGACAACATCGCGTGCCATCAGATATCCATAATCGCAAAGAAGATCGAAAACAGCGCATCGGCCACGATGACCGCAAAGATCGCGCGCACCACGGCGCTGGAGGTTTGCGCGCCAAGGCTTTCGGCATTGCCGCCCACCTGCATGCCCGCATGACAGCCAATCACGCCAATAATCAACGCGAAAACCGGGGCTTTGACGAAGCCGACAAGCACATGATTGGTCCCAGTTTCTTCCAAAAGGCGTGCCACGAACACGGCGGGCGACACACCCAATTCGATCCATGCCATAAGCGCGCCGCCGAACAGCCCCATGAAATTGGCCACCGCCCCAAGAATGGGCAGGGTGATCAGCAGCGCCAGAATGCGCGGCACGAACAGCACCATGGCCGGGTCAATCGCCAGCGTGCGCATGGCGTCGATTTCCTCGCGCATCTTCATGGACCCGATGGCGGCGGTAAAGCTGGACGCCGTGCGCCCCGCCACGATGATCGCGGTCAGCAAAATGCCCAGCTCGCGCAATATGGAAATGGCGATCAGGTCGACGACGAAAATCTCGGCACCGAACTGGCGCAACTGCACCGCACCTTGAAAGGCAAGCACAACCCCGATCAGGAACGACATGAGCGATACGATGGGAATCGCCCGCCAGCCCACTTGGTCGGCATGGTGCACAAGGGCGGTCATCGGCATTTTGCCGGGGTGGCGGATAACCTGCCCCAGCCGCGCAAGGAACACACCCAGCATGGCCGTGATCTCGACCAGAAATCCCCCGGCAGAGGCAACCATGCGCCCGATCTTGTCAAGAAACTGAACAAGGGTGAAGGATGCCTTGGTCTGCGCGGGCGGCTTGGGCATGGACCCGGCCACCCGGTCCAAAAGGGCCGCATGGTCGGGCTGGGCATGGACAATCCCAAGGCGGTGGGCATGGCGTTGCAACAGGTATGCGCCTGCCGTGTCCAGCCGGGTCAAGCCCGACAGGTCCAGCTCGCCTTGTGCGTGGTCCAACGCCTCGGCCACGCCAGACACGCTGCGCACCGTCAGCGCGCCCGACAGCCGCCACGCGCCATCTGCCCCGTCGAGCGTGGCGCGCTCTGCCGGGGTGCGGGTTGCGGGATCGGGATGCGTGGTCAAGACGTTTCCTTCGTGGCGATCGCGGTGAATCGGGTCAAACTGGTCAGCCCAGCGGCTTTGCTCTGTCCGAGTCGGGACCATAGTCTGATCCGCCATCAGAGTCATGGCGCGACGCGGCCTGTGCAACGGCATCGTGATAAAGCGGGCACGCAAGGGGATATCTTGCGCAAATTTGGGGTTTTCAATGCAAAACCGCGCGCCTATAGTCTCGCACATGAACGCTCGTTGCTTCATCCGCGCTAACGCGCCCACGCTTGCGACCCTGCTTCTGCTTAGGGGCCTCTGAGCGTGCCGGACGGGCGCGCCGCTCAGAGGTGAGACGCGCCCGGACCTGAACCGCAGCAGACCCCAAGGATACCCCCATGACCGAGACCGCAAAACAGGACCGCGTCCTGATTTTTGACACAACCTTGCGCGATGGTGAGCAAAGCCCCGGCGCGACCATGTCGCATGCCGAAAAGCTGGAAATCGCAAGCCTTCTTGACGAGATGGGCGTCGATATCATCGAAGCCGGGTTCCCCATTGCCAGCGAAGGCGATTTCGAGGCCGTGACCGAGATTGCCAAGAACGCCAAGAACGCAGTCATCTGCGGGCTGGCGCGCGCCAATCTAGGCGATATCGACCGCGCGTGGGAGGCTGTGAAACACGCGCCGCGCGGGCGTATTCACACCTTCATCGGCACCTCGCCCCTGCACCGCGACATCACGGCGCTGGATATGGACGGGATGGT
>CAYNWX010000118.1:0-11140 GCA_964401005.1 uncultured Natronohydrobacter sp. | reverse complement strand
TGCTGTGCCGTGCTTGAGCGGCCGCTTCGAAAGTCGCCGGATGACAGCCGACCGTAAGCTTAGGGCCGGGTGCGTCGTCAGCGACTGCGCATGCTGCTGCACATGGCCCAGTCGGCACCGCCATAGGTGACGGCGTAAATCAGTACTTCTGTGGCATCGTCGTCGACGGTGAATCCGATGACGGCTTTGCGCCCTGCTTGGATTGCACGCAGCGCGGGAGATATTTCGGTAGGGAGGCTTCCCTTGTGCGGCGTGTCCTCGAGGGTGGCGATGGCCGCCTCAATCTCGACCAGCTTCCGGGCCGCGACTTCCGGACCGGCATAGTCGAGGATCCATCGCGCGATGGCGTCAAGGTCACGCGCAACGAGTGGGTGGTAGCGGATGCAATAGCTCACGCGCCGGGCGCCGCCCCGATGGTTCGACGGGCGGCGGAGAAAGCGTCGTCCTGGTCGATGAACGCTTCGCGCGGTGTTTCCATGCGTGCGCGGATTTCCTGCGCGAGGGCCTTGAGGGCCACCTCGCGCTCCTGTTCGTCCTGCACCATCTGTTCCAGCGCGGCCGCGACTGCGGCGCTCTGTGTAGTGAACACGCCCTGCCCCACTTTTTCAGAAAGGAACTGGTGGTGACGGTCGGTGAAGCTGAGGGTGGTTTTGACGGTCATCCGCGCCTCCATAGTATGACTGAGTCATGTACTGGATCAGAGCGATGCTTTCAACCGGGCGCGCGCGGCGAGGCCGATGGCCCCCAAACGCAAAAAGCCCCCTGGGTTACAGGGGGACTCGTCAAACGTTGATGTGGCGTTGATGCAAAACGCGAAACGGCCTATGGTATCGGGATACCGCCAGGCAAGAATTTGTTATATTTGGAAGATCTGGTTGCGGGGACAGGATTTGAACCTGTGACCTTCAGGTTATGAGCCTAGAATGGCGTATTCTTCAAAATCGTTCGAAATCAATCGCTTATCCGGTAAACCTTTGATCTCACGAACTTTCAAACCGTGCATTCGGCAGCATTCGCGAGTTTTCGTACGAAAAGCCGGGCCGAAACACGCGTTCGCGTGTTGATGTGGCGTTGATGTAGCCGCTTGTCTTGCGTCTGCGGATCTAGATCCCGAACCGTCATTTTCTGTGCTCCTCAAGCCCCAGTTCAACCCACATCCAGCCGAAATCGTACTCCGCAATCGGGCTGTCGTCCTGCTTGGCGCTCCGGTTCTCCAGAAGCTTCAGCCACTCGATGACCTTCGCGCGCCCCGCTGCGCTTCGCGTCGCCTGTCGGGGAGATTTGCTGCCCAGCGCGGGGAGCGGCGTGTCCAGCGCTTCGCGATAATGCTTGTCCATGTATTCGTGGGTGATCTGCCTCGCGATCTCGGGTGGGACCTCATCCGCCCCACGTGCAACGGGCTGCGTTTCGCGCTCGGCCAGCAATTGTGCGATTGTGCGGATTGATGTCAGAGGCGGCTTCACAAGATCACCCGCAGCCCCCATGATCACTTCCTCGACCCGTGCGGCACGTGCAGGCGAGTTGACCGACACCATCAGCGCCCTGCCCTTTATCTCCAGGCCCGCCAGCACGGTTCCACCCTCCATCTGCGTGTCGAGCATGATCTCGCCGGCAGCCTTGTCCTTGCGCGCCGGGCGCGGTTCAATCCAGTTCCAGAATGTCGCGCTCGCGGCGGAGAGCTCCGGAATCCGATCAAGGCGCTGGGCAAGCTTCTTCTGGGTCGCACTCGCTTTCAGCACAAACCGCATGTCATGGAACAGGACCTCGTCACCATCCGAGTTGCAGTAGTTGGGATCGGCCGGTGCAAGCACACGCGGGATTTCGGTGAGCAGCCAGGCGCTGGTGAAAACCGGAGCGCAACCGCGCAGCTGCTCGGTCGACAACGTGATAGGCGCACGCTTGCCAAGCTGCATGGCCTCGCGCAGCATTGAGGTCAGTAACTCGAAAGCTTCAGCAGAAAACGGCAGCACTGCACCCGAGATCACATGATGATCGCGCTCGGGCACAACACGAACCGCGATCTTGTCCCACTGCCGCAACGACCTCGTCGCTGATTTCTCACGCACCGTGACTGACGGGCCACCGCGCAAGATGTCCCGGAGCACCATCGACGCACCCGGCTTCACATCGCTGACTTCATGCAGGCTGACTGGGGTATCGCGCAGGGCCGCGAAATAGGCCCGGTTCAGAACCGTTTCCTTCCAACCGCGCCGCTTCAAATACAGATCGACGATATTTTCGCCTTCCGGCCCAAAGCGACGACCAAGGAAATCCTCGAACCCACAGCCCCAGAGCGCGCTCGATGCAGGTTCACCGAGTCCGTCGGCAAGGTCCTCGCGATCGATATCAAAAGCCTCAAGGGCCGCGTCGACATGCTCATCGAGCACCGACTGCAGCCTCTCGTCCCAGGCCTCTTCGCGTCCGATGAAGGCCAGCAGCCCTGATATGTCGTTGCGTCCAGCCAATCTAACCCCAACCGAATCCGTTCCCTATCCGATAGCATCTATGCTGCATGGAGGACCAGTCGTCCGCCAGATCGACGTGGTCGGCCCAAAGCTGCCTCTCACCGTTTGACTTGAAGTTCACCGAAGCAGCAGTTCAAGCGCTGCGCAGCAATTTGCTGACAAAAATCTGCGTCGGTGCGCTCGTTCAATCCCAGTTCCAGCCACCTCTCGGGTGATACTATTGTGACTGTCTACCGACGTATTGGCCCGTGAGGTCGGACGGGCCTCTGTCAAGCAGTTGTCACATATGATGCTTATCCAAAGCAGACGCCAAAATCCGGAATGTGATCATGACCAAACCACCCATGGAAAAACCCGATGATCTGACCGAGGCCGCGCATGACTGGCTGGAGGCTGAACTGGCGGATGTGCTAGACGAGGAATTCGAGCTGGAGCTGGAAGACGCAGTGCTCTCGCGCGAGATTGCGAAGATCTACAAGACCCGACATCCTGATCTACTGGAGCGCAAGACCTATCTTGAGAACCTGCTTCGCCTGCAGGCAGAGTTGATCCGCCTGCAAGACTGGGTGCAGCATTCGGGCAGCAAGGTCGTCGTGCTGTTCGAAGGGCGTGACAGTGCGGGCAAGGGGGGTGTGATCAAGCGCATCACCCAGCGGCTCAATCCGCGGGTTGTGCGCGTTGTGGCGCTGCCTGCGCCGTCGGATCGCGAACGCTCGCAATGGTATTTCCAGCGCTATGTCCCGCATCTGCCTGCGGGCGGCGAGATCGTGCTCTTTGATCGCTCATGGTATAACCGTGCAGGGGTCGAGCGGGTGATGGGTTTTGCGTCTGACGATCAGGTCGAGCAGTTTTTCCACGATGTGCCGGAATTCGAGCGGATGCTCGTGCGCTCTGGCATCACGCTGGTGAAATACTGGTTCTCGATCACGGATGAAGAACAGCAGATGCGCTTTCTGATGCGCATCCATGATCCGATGAAGCAGTGGAAACTCAGCCCGATGGACCTGCAATCGCGCGTACGCTGGGAGCAATACACCAAGGCCAAGGAAGAGATGCTGGAGCGCACCAATATCCCCGAAGCGCCGTGGTATCTGGTTGAAGGCACCGACAAGCGGCGGGCCCGGCTGAATTGCATCGACCATCTGCTGGGGTTGATCCCCTATCAGGATGTGCCGCATGATCCGATCACCCTGCCAGAGCGCGTGTTCAACCCTGACTATGAGCGGGCGGTCCTGCCGCCGGAGTTGTATGTGCCGCGAAAGTACTGATCTCGGTTTTCGTGCTGGTCTTTGAGTTGCTGTTGGCGCGCAGGAATGCCGCTGCGACTGAGTTCCAGTCATAGGTGGCGCGCACATGAGCCGCGCGCGCGGCGCGCCCGCCCGGCGCATTTAGCGCGCGCCGAATTGCGCATGCGAGATCGTCGTCAAGTGACCCGAGGCTCGGCTCTGTCACAATGTCCCGCGGCCCCGGCGCGTCATGGGCAGCAATTGGCAGGCCCGAGGCGAGAGCTTCGATCAGCACGATACCGAATGTATCCGTGCGGGAGGGAAAGACGAAAACATCTGCGCGTCTGTAGATTTCGGCGAGCGCAGTGCCTTCCAGCTTTCCACAGAATTCTGCATCCGGGAATGTGCGCTTCAAGGCCCCGAGTGCCGGGCCATCGCCGACAATGACCTTGCGATGCGGCCCCAGAGCCTGCTCGTCCAGCGAAAGGAATGTCTCCAGCGACTTCTCTGGCGCGATCCGACCGACATAAAGCAGGGTCGGGTGGTCGGTCCTGTCAGGTTCGGGTATTTCCGCAGCCGGGAAAAACAGGGTTGCCTCCACACCACGCGACAGGCGTGCCAAAGGCATGTGGAACCCCCAGTTGCGCAACAGCGCCTCGATGGAAGGGGTTGCGACAAAGACATGGCTTGCTTGCTCGTGAAACCGGCGCAATGCGACAAGGGCGAGCCGCTCCAGCGCCGCCCTGAACACGCGCGGGGCCCGCAACGCAATATAGGCCGGGAAATTCGTGTGAAACGATGTCGAGAATGCAAGCCCGTGTCGCAGACAATACCGCCGCGCCGCCCAACCCAGCGGGCCTTCAACTGCGATATGGATGATATCGGGATTGAACTGCGAAATCAGCCGCGCCAGCCTTCGGCCCGGCCATAGTGCGAGACGAATTTCGGAATATCCGGGCATGGGCAAGGTGGTGAACCCGGCAGGCCCAACAACACGCACATCATGCCCCATGGCGCGCCACTCGCGCGTCAGGTGCTGATAGCTGCGCACGACGCCATTGACCTGAGGCTCCCATGCGTCGCTGATGATCAGGATGCGCGGTCGTGATGCGGGTGTTCCGGGATCAGATAGCAAAGGCATGGGACTCGGTTGATTTTTGCACAACTCTGAGTGTGACGCGCGGATGTAACAACCAGATGTCCGTCGCGCATGTCCCGCCTGCGCACGCAAGCGCGGCCCTCTTCGGCCTCGATCCTGCCCTGTGGCGCATCGGGTACAGTTGGGTCTTGCTATAAAACTGATACCTCACGGTCACAAAATCGTTGCGCCATGGCGTCATTTGATCGGCATCGGAGCCGTCTGGATGCTGACATGCCGTTTGACCGTCCATTTCAAAGGCCGAAACAGAGCACCCGCACGTTATTCCTGTCAGATCTGCATCTTGGAGCGTTGTCCGCGCGTGCTAATGAGGTGCTGCGCTTTCTGCGCGCCCATCCGGCGGACGTCTATCTGCTGGTTGGCGATGTTCTTGATCTTTGGCAACCCATGCTGCCGCATTGGAGCGCGCAGGATCAGGCCGTGATCGACTTTTTCCGCGCGCGTCACGCATCTGGTGCGCGCCTGATCTATATCCGGGGCAACCATGATCCCGATCCGTCACGCATACCGGCCTATGCCGCCCTTCCCGCAGAACATCTGGACGCCTATGTTCATGAAACGCCAACCGGAAAACGCTTTCTGGTCATTCATGGGGATGAGGCTGACAATCGCTTGATCCGGTTTCATGTGATGACCCGGCTGGGCAGCCTGATAGACCACGGCTTGCGCCGGCTTGACGCCTTCCTGTCGCGGCTGTCGCTTCGAGACCCACAAATGCGCGGCTTTGCGAGCTGGCTTTTGTTGGCAGCGAATGCGTTGCGTTATCGCGGCCCGCCTTGCACCGCTGCGCGATTTTCTGCTGCTCTTCTTTTTCATCGCCCTTGGTTCGGCGCTTGATCTGTCGCTTCTGGGCACGCATGTCACCGGCGCGATCATCTTCTCGCTCTTCGTGCTGATTGGGAACCCGCTGATCGTGCTCGTGATCATGGGGGCTTTGGGCTATCGCAAGCGGACAGGTTTTCTTGCCGGTCTGACGGTTGCACAGATCAGCGAATTTTCCCTCATCTTTGTGGCCATGGGGGTGTCGCTTGGCCATGTGCAGGAAGATGCCCTTGGCCTTGTCACCATGGTCGGCCTCGTAACCATCGCGGCCTCGACTTACATGATCACCTACTCGCATCAGCTTTATGCCGTATTCGAGCGGTTCTTGGGTGTGTTCGAGCGCAAGGGCACCCCGCGCGAACCCTCCGAGGCAAGCGCACATCGCAATGACGGGCACAAGGTGATCATTTTTGGGCTGGGGCGCTTTGGCACCGCAATCGGCATCAGGCTTCAAAAGCGCGGCATCAAAGTGCTGGGCGTCGATTTCAACCCACTGGCGATCAGGCGCTGGCGCGAGCTTGGGCTTGAAACCGAATTCGGAGATGCGACCGATCCCGAATTTGTGGCCGAACTGCCCCTGCCGCGCGCGGAATGGATCGTGTCGACTGTCCCGATTCATCCCACAGGTCTCAGCCACGAAGACACGCGCACAACGCTGATCCAGTTGACCCGGACCTCTGGCTTCCGTGGCCGGATCGCGGTTGCCTCGCATCATCCGCGCGACACCGAGGAGCTGTTCGCCTCCGGTGCCGATCTTGTGCTGGAGCCTTTTCAGGATGCCGCCGATCGCGCGGTCGAACTGCTCTGCGGTGCCCCAGAAGAAGAGCGCACCGAAATCCCCTCAATTACGTCGGAGGAACAGCAGACATCATGAAAAGTGGCTTGGATTGCTGTTCGGTGGTCCGTTCATCTGTGAAATCACGGCCCCACCCATTTGGTAGAGCTACGCCATAAACAAGACCCAGAAACTCAGTGCAGGTTCCGAAGCAACGCTAAACTGCAAGCAGGACAGACATCAAAGAGAAGGTTCCTAAAGAGGCTGCAACCGGCCCGCTGAACGTGCGGAATCTCAAGCGGGTCCGACGGTCGAGTGTCGGCTCCAAGCTGCGCTGCTGCGGTGCCGCAAAGCGTTAAGCACCGACGCAGCCTGAATGTCCGAGTCCGATGGAGCAACATGCTTGGCGGTTGAATGCAACGAATGGCCGGAATCCGCCCTCTGCGACATTCATGGCAGTATCTCCACCTCCCCGCGACGCACGCGTTCCAGCATTTCCCTGAGCTCTGGCGGCTCCAGAACCTCGACGGCCTTGCCCCATTTGACCAAATGCCAAGCCATCTCCAGCCACCCGCTCGCCGTTAACTCGACCAGGAGACTGCCATCTTCAAGATCCGTCATCTGCTGGGTCGGGTGGAACACGAAGTCACGGGCTGCTTGCGCAGCACCGGGCGCGAAGCGCCAGCGGACTGGCCCGTGCTCTGCGTCCGAGAAGAACGAGCCGAACGCTTGCGCGCTGTAGCGCTCGACGTCAAAATCCGGGTCGCGCTTGAACACCTGGACGGTGGCATCCATCTTGAAGATGCGGTCAAATCGAAACTGGCGGTATCGGCTGTCGGCATCGACGTCACGGGCGATCAGATAATGTCGCGTACCAACGATGACGGCATGGGGCTCTATCCGGCGCTTGCGTGGCTCCGGATCGCGTGCGCCCTGGTAGGCAATATCGACCATCGTCTGCGTGCGGAACGCGTTGAACAGGAGATTGAGCTAATCTTCGGGCACCTTCCGGGTCGGCCCCGGTCGAGAGGCAAAGCCGTTCGCCAGCAGAAGGATCTCCGAATACCCCCTTGCACCCTGTGTCATTGGTCTTGAGTAAGACGCGACAAGGCGATCGCGCGTGGTTTCCAGAGCCTTCGCTTCGCCATCGGCGCCATCCCGTGCCGCGCGCCGGATCGCCAGATCAAGAGCTGCCAGCTCGTTCTCCCTGAGCACGCGATGCTGGATATAAGGCACGTCCGTCAGCGACCACCACCGGCGACGATCACCGTCATCCTGGGTTTCGACACCCTGAAACAGGTCCTCGAACTTACGCAGCATCCGCCGCGCCGTGCGCTCCTCGACGCGGAACTCGTCCATGACATGGCGCAGAGAAATCCCACGCCGCCGCGCAGCGGCCATTTCCGCCATCCTGTAGAGCTGCTCGGCTTTTACGAAAGACATGCTGAGGGTCGCGAAATCTGTTCTGGCTACAAGGGGTAAGAAATTGACCCCATAGCCCGGTTACAACCTGTGGTCGAGGCCGAATCGTTTCCAGTAGCCTGAAGTTGTGCGCGACCAAGCCTCGGATCAAGAATTGGTTCCACCGCTCTGGGGGTGCTCCCTCCAGAACTGGCAAAAAGAAGGATGCTGCCAATGAGTTTACCACAACGTGTTTTCTACACAATTCACGAAGCTGCCGCCCGCTGGGGCTGCACCGTCTCGGACATCGCCGGCTGGGCAGACACGGGGTCACTGAAGATTGTCACCGGCATACCGCCAGTGGCATGCGGCGACAAGCTTACAGGCGGGCTCGTGCAGATCCAGCCGTTGGACATCATTCCGATCTTCCGCCGCTGCGGGACAGGACCGCAATCGGCACACCTGCAACGCATCCGCCCACTGGACGAGGCTGACTGGCTCTACATCAGCGCGCCCGAAGATGGCGTCATGGTCTCGATCGGGGATGTGCTGATTCTGGGCGAAGATGTGCAGCTGTTCGAAGACGCGCATAACCTCTTCGGTCGGATCGCCGAGGGCGCTGGGCTTAGCGAAGAGGGAGATTACGATTGGCCGGAAATGTATGTCGAGATCACCCGGCGCGTTTTTGAAGAGGGCCTGCCCGCATCGCAGGGCGAATGGATCCGGGAACTTCAGGACTGGTTCTCCGCACGGTCGGATAATGGCAGCTTCCCGGATGAACGCTCAATCCGACGGCGCCTAAAACCCATTCTTGATGCCGTGAACTTCAAGAGACCGAAGCAGTGACCCGGTCTGGCCCCCGGGCCGGGGCCACCGATGCGGAGGACGGGTCCGCGGTGTGAACGAGGCGCGGCCGGGGCTTGAACGCATTGGCCACCGCATCGACACCCGCGCGCAGGGGCGAATCCATCAGATGCGCATAGCGCTGGGTCGTCTGCATCTGGCTGTGACCCAGCAGCTTGCCGATCATCTCCAGCGACGCACCGCCGCTCACCAGCAGCGATGCAAAAGTATGGCGCAGGTCGTGGATCCGCACATCTTCGATCTGCGCCTCGCGCTGGATGCGTTGCCAGAACCGCCGGACCTCCTGCAAGGGCTGGCCCGGGGTGTCGCCGGGAAACAGCCATGGGCAGCCCGCGACAACAGCCTGACGGCGCAGGCGCACGATCGCCGCGGCCTCGTCCGAAATCGGCACCCGGTGCACGCGGCGCTGCTTGGTCGTGGTCGCGGGCTTGGTCCATGACAGGTGTTCGAGGTTGAAATCCTCGAACCGCGCCTGCCGCACCTCCCCCACCCGTGCGCCCGTCAGCATGCACATCCGGATAATGTTCGCCGCCCGCGCATCCTCGGCCGCATCAAGTGCTGTGGCAAGGCGCGCGATTTCCTCTTGGGACAGGTACCGCTCACGCGGCGTCTCCATCCGGCGACGAAACCCCATGGCCGGGTTATCCTCGCGCCAGCCCCATTTCACGGCATAGGCGAACATCTTTCGCACAACCTCACCGACACGATTGGCGCGCACGGGCGTGGGCTTGGCCCCCTGCAGCTTGCGCGCACGGTTGTTGGGCTTGGTCCTGGAAGGGCGCGCGCGCCCCTCGGCCACCTTGTTGAGAAGCAGTTCCACATCATAAGAGGTGACCTCGGTCACCAGCATCCTGCCCCAGGCGGGCTCGATGAACTTTACCATCATCGAGCGCTGATCAGCTGCGTTGAGCTTGGCCAGATGGGTCAGATGCATCTCGACATAGCGCGCGATCAGATCGGTGATCCGGGGCGCTTCGCGCAAGGCGTCGCGGGTCGCCAAAGGATCACCACCGGCATCGATCTCCCGGCGCAGTTCCTTTGCGCGCGTGCGCGCCGCCGACACGCTCCATTCCGGCCAGCGGCCGAAGGTCATGCGGCGCTGCCGACCGGCATAGCGGTAATCAAGCGTGAAGGCGCGACCGCCGCCGCGATAGATGCAGACGGCAAAGCCGCGCACCTCGGTGTCAAAGATCTGGTAATCCCGGCCCTCCGCTGGCTCGGCCTCGCGCACGACCAGTTCCGTTAGTTTCTGTCTGTTCACCATCCGCAAACCCCTCTTTGGCCCCTGCCATGACGCGTAGAACGGGCCGTCTATCAAGCAGAGCATGGCGCTGGGGGTGGCAGGGAGGCACGGGGTGGCACGGGGGAGACAGTATGCGTGCCACCCCTTGTTTTATTGGGAATCCGCGCGCTGGGTCGGTTTGCGGCTTGGGTGACAGTCGCTCTCGGTGATCATGATTTGCGCCCAACCGCGCTTTTAACGACCAGAATCATCCCCAGGAACAGGCAACGCCGGCCAAATCGTCAATAAAATATAGGGGTGGCACGCGTTCATGCACGTTGCCACCCCCTGTTTGATCGCGAATGCACGCGAAAACCTGCAAATGCGGGGATTTGCACGGAAACATGCGCGAACACGCAAGGCAGTCACATTGCTGCACCGCAGCAGGATTGACCGCGCCTCATCCGAATATACCCAATCGTCAATAAAACAAGGGGTGGCACGGGGGTGGCGGATTTCGTGCCACCCCGTGCCTCCCTGCCACCCCCCAGCGATGTGCATGAGTTGCCAGCAGCATCTGCCCGCATTCGGGCCCTAACGCTGGAGACATCACATGCAGGAACTCATGACCGCCAAAGGCAACGGGGCACCATCACGCGCCTTGCTGAGTGGCTGGATCAGCCGAGCTGATCTCGCCCAGGAACTCGAAGTGACCGAGGGGACCTTGCGGCGCTGGGCGGCCGAACGCTGGGGACCACCCTGCATTCGGGCCGGTCGGAAAGTCTTCTACCGCCGCAGCGCCGTTGTGGAATGGCTTGAAGATCAGGAGGCCGCAGACCTGCGTCGCGCGCGCCGGGGGGCGCGGAGATGAATATCCCCCTGCCCTACCGCAAGCACCGCCAGCGCGAACAGGCGCGTCAGGACTGGATAGAGGAACGTCTGCGCGAGGCGCGCATGGTCGTGGCCGATGTCGTCAACCATTCCGATCATCTGATCCGGCTCGCCTGCAATGTGCTCGCCCTGCATGGCGAAACTGAAGAAGAGCGCAAGGACGCGCGGATCCTGCTGGTCGTACTTGATGCCAGATCGCCCTTGCGCGCTGGGCGTCATCGATCTGACCGGGAGGACCGGCCATGAAGCGGCGCGGCACACCTGAGGCCGATCTGCAGCGTGCAGTTGTGAAGGCGCTGCGCTTTGCATTACCCA
>CAYNWX010000117.1:0-4653 GCA_964401005.1 uncultured Natronohydrobacter sp. | reverse complement strand
CGCGATCATGCGCAAGCTCATCGAAACCGCAAACGCCTTGGTCAAAGCAGACCGCGTCTGGGTGCCAAAAACCTCTTGATCAAGACGGATACTCAAGACAAACCGCTGACCGCGCTGGAAAGCGGTCTGACCGCGCAAGGCTGGGAAGCCGTTGGCCGCATTGACCTTGGCGAGAATGGCTTTTGCACCGGGCCGCTGATTTCGGAGCGGCTGGTTCTGACCGCCGCGCATTGCCTGTTCGACCGCGACACCGGCGCGCGCTATGACGACAGCACAATCCTGTTTCGTGCCGGTTGGCGCAATGGCCGCGCGGTGGCCGAGGGGCGGGTTCTACGCTCTGTGGTCCACCCGGAGTATCGGGTCACGCGCTTTGCGACCGAAGACACCGTGGTCAACGATCTGGCCCTGTTGGAACTGGCGCACCCGATCAATAACCGGGGCGTCATCCCTTTCGTGGTGCGAGAAAAGCCATCGCGCGGCGATACGGTTGCGGTGGTGTCTTATGCCCGAGGGCGGCACGAAGCGCCATCACTGCAAGACCAATGCCGAGTGCTGGATAGCCGGGCCGACGGCGTGATCTACATGACTTGCTCGGTCGATTTCGGGGCCTCAGGATCGCCCGTGTTCTCGCTAGACAGAGGTCGGGCCGAGATTGTCTCTGTCGTCTCTGCCAAGGGCGTATCGCAAGGCGGGGATTATGTTGGCGATGTGTCTTTCGGAGTCGCGTTGGGACCGAAGCTCGACATTCTGCGCGCGGCATTAGACGAGCGCGACAATCGTTTCATTCAGGCTCCGGTCCGCAGCGGCGCCGCTTTCGAGCCGCGCCGCATGACCAGCGAAGGCGGCGCGCGCTTCTTGCGCCCGTAAGCCGATGAGCTTCCTTTAAACCTCTTGAAACCGGCAAATAGGCTTCCCAAATTTGGGATGCCCGGGGGCCGAATGTGGACCCGGACATAGCAACATGCGCCTGTCCGAACGGAAGGCGCAGCCAACATCGCTCATAGGAGGATGCTTATGCGTCGTTTTGATCCCACCCCGCTTTATCGTGCCTCTGTCGGCTTCGACCAGATGGCCGAAATGCTGGACCGCGTGCTGTCCAGCGACCTGCAATCGCCAAGCTACCCGCCCTACAACATTGAAAAGACGGGTGAAAATGGCTACCGAATTTCATTGGCCGTGGCCGGGTTTCGTGCCGATGACCTGAGTGTCGAGGTGAAGGAAAACGCGCTTCTGGTCACTGCGCGCACCTCTGATGAGGGCGAGGCCCCGCGCGAATATCTGCATCGCGGAATAGCCACCCGCGCGTTCGAGCGCCGCTTTCATCTGGCCGACCATGTGCGCGTGACAGGGGCAAGCCATGTCGATGGCATGCTGCATATCGACCTGCAACGCGAATTGCCCGAAGCCCTGAAACCGCGCCAGATAGAGATCACGCGCGACACTGGTCCTGCCGGCAAGCTGGTTCAGGCCAGCGCCGCCTAAGCTGCAAATGCACAGATGACCAAGTTGCCCCGGCCCAGAAAGGCCGGGGTTTTGCTTGCTCCCGAACGCAGCGCATCAGCGTGGGCAAGTTTCCGGATTGGCCAAGCATTGCTCGGCTTGCGCACGCGCGGCGACTTGTGCATCGGGCACCATGACCTCGGACAGCGCGGCAATCAAGCTTGCAGCCTGCACAAAACCTTGCTTTTCTGCCAAAGTCGCCCAAGCCAATGCCGCTTGAAAGCTTTCCGCGCCACCCTGCCCGCGTGCCTGCATCAGCGCCAAATTGTAGCTGGCCGCGCCAAACCCGGCCGCACCCGCACGCCGATACCAGTCGCGCGCGGCAACCGGGTCTTTCTCTGCCAAGGCGCGGGCGTGGTTGAACTTCGCCTCTATATGCCCAGCCTTGGCGGCGCGCTCAAACCAAAAAGCTGCCTCGGGATCATCCGCCTCTGTCAACAGCGCGCCCAACGCGAATTGTGCCGGGACATGACCGCCCTCGGCTGCCTGCCGAAACCAGCGCCCGGCCTCTGCGCGTGCGCCTTCGCCAAGCAAGCCCCGGTCATGCAGCACCCCAAGGCTGTGGGCCGCCAGCGCATCGCCTTGGGCGGCGGCGGCGGCATACCAGCGCGCGGCGTCCTGCCATGCCCCGGCATCGGCGAAAAGCCCGGCCAAAACCTGTTGCGCGGGCAGATACCCGGCTTCGGCTGCCGCGCTTAACAATGGCAGGGCTTCGCCCCCCTCGCGCAGCGCCAAAACGCCGAGGTTATATTGCGCCAGAGTATCGCCACGTTCAGCCAAGGGCTGCCAGATCGCGCGCGCCGCCTCTGCATCGCCCGCTTCCAGCGCAGTCAGCCCTTCGGTTGCGCGCAATTGCGCCTGTGCTGGACCGCAGGCCAGACAAACAACACCCAAAATCCACGCAAAACGCATGTTTTTCCCCACTCTGTTCGGCCATGCTATAGGGCGCGTCTTGGCAAGTGTCACGCCTTTGTGACGGGTTGCGCGCGGGGGTTGTGGCGCTTATGCCAAGACCCGAAAGGATCGCCCATGGATGCAGCAGATATCACCGCTTTGTTCACCCGTGCAGACGGGCAATTCCTGTGCGCACGGTGGGGGCGGCCCATCGTGCCCGTGGTGTTCGGCGTGGCCGACGCGACGCTGCAAACCGTGAAGGGCGCGTTAGAGGCCGTGGTGACGCTGGCCAACCACAAGATGGCCGAAACCGACCCGGAACTGGGCGCGAATCTGATGGTGTTCTTCTTCCGCGACTGGGCGGAATTGCTGGAGGTGCCCAATCTGGACCGCTTGGTCGAGGGGCTTGGCCCCTTGGTCTCGCGCCTGCAAGCGGCGGATGCCAATCAATACCGCGTGTTCCGGTTCGATGAGGCGAACGCGATTCGCGCGGCCTTCGTGTTTATCCGCATGGATGCGGCGCTGTCGGATGTCCCTGCCGAGACCTTGGCGCTCTCCCAAGCTGTGCAGGTCATTCTGTTGTGGTCCGACACGGCCTTCACCAACCGGTCCGCTTTGGCCGTGGCGGGGGACCACACCATACTGCGCCCCGAGATCGGCGCGCTCATCCGCGCGGCCTATGACCCGGTCTTGCCCGCCGTTGCCACGGACCCCACCCACGCGCTGCGCTTGGCGGCGCGGATGGGGGCTTTGCAATAGGATCAAGCGCGCGGCATGACGGCAATTTCCGTCACGTTGGCGCGGTCTGGCTGAGTCAGGGCAAAGAGCGCGGCCTCGGCAATATCCTCGGGTTTCAGCTTGTCAGGCTTGGGTTCGTCAAAGAAGGGCGTGTCCACCATTCCCGGCGCGATCAGTGTGCAGCGTCCGCCCCAGTCGCGCATTTCTTGCGCCATGTTACCCGCATAGCCCTGCACGAACCATTTGCTTGCCCCATATATGGACCCCGGCAGATGCACCTTGCCAGCGATCGATCCGGTCAGCAGCAAATGCCCTTTGGTCTTGCGCAATTCGGGTAGCGCGGCCCGCGCGGTATAGAGCAGCGCCATTATGTTCAGGTCAATCATGCGGCGCCATTCCTCTGGGTCACCCGCTTCGGTGCCGGGCGTATCCAGACCCATACCGGCATTTGCAAAAGCGGCATGAAGGCCGCCAAAATGCTTTACCGTGCGGCCGATGGCGTCTTCTTGGGCCAAGAGATGCGTGGCATCGCCCGAGATTGTCAGGACGGCATCACCAAGCTCTGCCTGAAGCGCCTCCAGCTTGTCGGCGCTGCGCGCGAACAGGGCCACGTTCCACCCGGCGGCCACCGCCGCACGCGCGGTTGCCGCCCCAATGCCGCTGGATGCGCCGGTGATGAACAAAGTTTTACGGTCTGACATTGAATGCCTCCTTTTATCAGATTGATACTTAACATATGCAGCATATTTTCCATCACAACCCCTTGTCCGACGGCGTGCTTGGGGTTACGCCGCGTCACAAATCAGACCGCAGGCTTAGTATGACCCACACCCTCCAACTCCGCGTCTATTACGAAGACACCGACATGGCCGGGATCGTCTATTACGCGAATTACCTGAAGTTCATCGAGCGGGGGCGTTCGGAATGGGTGCGTGACTTGGGTGTGAATCAAGGACAGCAGAAGGCGACGGGCGGCGGCGTCTTTGCCGTGCGCCGGGTGGTGGCCGACTATCGCGCGCCTGCGGTTTACGACGACCTGCTGGATGTGCAGACCCGCTATATCAGCCATTCCGGCGCGCGGCTGGTGCTGCATCAGACGGTCATGCGGGGCGGCAAACTGCTGTTTGAGGCCGAGGTGACGCTGGTCTGCATCAGCGATGCGGGCCGACCCATCCCCCTGCCCCACAGCTTGACGCGGCATTTCGGTGAAAATCCGCCGCAGCACCCGGAATAAACCAAAGGCATAACGCCATCGTGTTGGTGCAGGGCTTGTCTTGTTGTATGGTATGGCGCAAAGCCGCCGTCAGATGCGCCCCCCCAACCCGAGCAGGAAAATGGACCCGACCACTCTGACCGCCGCGCAAGAGATTGACTTCTCGCTGCTTGCACTGTTTGCCCGCGCCACGCTGACCGTGAAGCTGGTGATGCTGTCGCTGATCATCGCCTCTTTCTGGTCTTGGGCGATCATCATCCAGAAACACCTGCGCTACCGCCAAGCCCGCGCCGAGGCAGAGGCCTTTG
>CAYNWX010000116.1:0-5717 GCA_964401005.1 uncultured Natronohydrobacter sp. | reverse complement strand
GCCGCGCGCAACCTGCGGCGCGATCTGGCGGTGATGATGCTGGCCGCCTTCGCCTTGGTTCCCCTGTTCTGGCTGGGCGAGATCGGTCGCCTTGCCGGGCTTGCTCTGGTCCTTGGCCTGCTGGCCTATCTGGTTTGGTCCTATCTTGACCCGCAGGGCGACGCGCCTGATTCTGACGCGCCTGCGCAACCGCTATGGCAGTCGCTCGGCTGGCTGGTCGCGGGCTTGGCTGGGCTGATGCTGGGCGCGCCACTGTTGGTGGATGGCGCGGTCAATATCGCGCAGGCGATGGGCCTGTCAGAGGCATTCATCGGTCTGACCATTGTGGCCATCGGCACATCGCTGCCGGAACTTGCGACCTCGCTCATGGCGGCGTTGCGAAAGCAATCGGCCATCGCCATTGGCAATATCGTCGGGTCCAACATCTTCAACGTGCTGGGTATTCTTGGGGCAACGGCGATCATCGCGCCCGTCCCGGTAGCGGGGCGCTTCCTGACCTTCGACCTGCCTGTTATGATTGGCGTTTCGGCGCTGTTGGCGGCCTTGCTGATTTTACGCTCTGGCGTGGGCCGTTTGGGTGGGGTGGCGCTTCTTCTGGGCTACGCGGCCTATGTCTGGGCCGCGCAGGGCTAGGGTCTAACCCAGCACATGCGCCATCTGGCGCAACGCCAACTCATAGCCATGCGTGCCAAAGCCCGCCATCACGGCATCGGCACGCCTGCTGACATAGGAATGGTGGCGGAAGGCTTCGCGTTTATGGACCTGGCTGATGTGAAGCTCTATCACTGGGCCGTCGAAGGCATTCAGTGCATCCAGCACCGCGATCGAGGTATGAGTCAGCGCGGCGGGGTTGATGATGATCCCCGCTGCCGCGCCGCGCGCCTCCTGCACCCAATCGACAAGCTGACCTTCGTGGTTGGTTTGCAAAAACCGCAGCTCCAATCCCAGATCCTTGGCCAGTGTCGCGCAAGCGCGTTCCACATCGGCCAGCGTGGTGTGGCCGTAAACCTCTGGCTCGCGCTGGCCCAGCAGGTTCAGGTTGGGGCCGTTCAGAATGTAGATCAGGCGGGCCATGGCGCGCGTCCTTTTGTTGTCTGGTCCTGTTCTAGCCACAACAGCGGCGTCACGCCAAGCGAAAGCGCTTTAAAGTGGTCGCATGTCTTTTGCGAAAAACCGGAGGCCCCTTTTGCGCGACCCGCTCTATTCCGCCAGATCGCGCATGACAGAGATCAGGTCCGATTTCCCTTCGAACCCGATGCCGGGCAGCTCGGGCATGGTGATATAGCCATCCTCGACCCGCACTCCGTCGGGGAAACCGCCATAGGGTTGGAACAGGTCCGGGTAGCTTTCATTCCCGCCAAGGCCCAAGCCCGCCGCAATGTTCAGCGACATCTGGTGCCCGCCATGCGGAATGCAGCGACGGCGTGACCAGCCCAACTGGTCCAGCACATCGAGCGTGCGCAAGTATTCGACCAAGCCATAGGACAGCGCGCAGTCGAACTGCAGCCAATCGCGGTCAGACCGCATCCCGCCATAGCGCAGCAGGTTGCGGGCGTCCTGGTGCGAGAACAGGTTCTCGCCCGTCGCCATGGGGCCAGGGTAGAATTCGGACATGGCGGCCTGAAGCTGGTAGTCCAGTGGGTCGCCGATTTCCTCATACCAGAAGAGCGGATACTGCCGCAGCATCTTGGCATAAGCGATGGCGGTTTCCAGATCGAAGCGGCCATTGGCATCGACGGCGAGTTGCGCCTGTGTCCCGATCTCATCCAGCACGGCCTCTATCCGGCGCTGGTCTTCTGCCAAGGACGCGCCGCCGATCTTCATTTTCACGACCGTATAGCCCCGGTCCAGATAACTGCGCATCTCGGCGCGCAACTGGGTGTCATCCTTGCCGGGGTAGTAGTAGCCGCCCGCTGCATAGACGAACACACGCGGGTCGGCCTGCCCGCCATATCGCTCGGCCAACAGCCGGAACAGCGGCTTGCCCGCGATCTTGGCCACAGCATCCCACACCGCCATGTCGATGGTGCCGACTGCAACCGAGCGCTCGCCATGCCCGCCGGGTTTCTCATTGGCCATCATCGCTGCCCAAATGCGATGCGGGTCCAGATTTTCGCCTGCGTCATTCATCAGGCTGGCGGGGTCGGCCTGCAACACCCGGTCGCGGAACCGCTCGCGGATCAGCCCGCCTTGGCCATAGCGCCCGTTCGAGTTGAAGCCATAGCCCACCACCCGCCGCCCGTCGCGGACTTGGTCGGTCACGACCGCGACAAGGCTGGCGGTCATCTTGCTGAAATCGATATAGGCGTTTCGGATGGGGGATGCGATGGGCTTTGTCACCTCGCAAATGTCCAGAATACGCATGTGGGGCCTCCCGTTTTGCGGGCAGACTAGAAGCCGCGCCTGCAATGGTCCAGAGCGTGCGATGCCCCTCGCCACGCTGGGCTGCAGCCGCTATCTTGCGCCCATGCCCGCCCTGTGCCGCGACTGTCTGACCCAATTTCCCAAGGGGCCACGTTGCCCCAACTGCCACAGCCGACGCGTTGTGGCGGATGCAGAGCTTTACGACCTGTCCATCGCGCATATGGATTGCGACGCGTTCTATGCCAGCGTGGAAAAGCGCGACAACCCGGATTTGCGCGACAAGCCGGTGATCGTTGGCGGCGGGCAACGGGGCGTTGTAACGACTGCGTGTTATATTGCACGCATTCATGGGGTGCGCTCTGCCATGCCCATGTTCAAGGCATTGCAGCTTTGCCCCGAAGCTGTGGTCGTCAAGCCCCGGTTCGAAGCGTATACAGCCGCCTCGCGCGAGATACGGTCGATGATGGAAGAATTAACCCCCGCCATCGAACCCCTCTCGCTGGACGAGGCGTTTCTGGACCTGTCGGGCACCCAAGCCCTGCACCATGCCCCGCCGGCGGTCATGTTGGCCGGGCTGGTGCGGCGGATGGAAAAGGAACTTGGCCTGTCCGGATCCATCGGTCTGTCGCATAACAAGTTTCTGGCCAAGATTGCGTCCGATCTGGACAAGCCGCGCGGGTTTTCCGTGATCGCCAAGGCCGAAACCGAAACCTTTCTGCGCGGCAAGCCCGTGGGCATTATCTGGGGTGTCGGTGCGGCTATGCGCGCACAATTGGAACGCGCGGGCATTGCTACGATTGACGATCTGCTGCGCTGGGATCGCACCGATCTGGTCGCGCGGTTCGGGTCTATGGGGTTGCGGTTGTATGACCTTGCACGCGGGCAAGATGCGCGCCAAGTCAGCCCTGACCGTGCGGTGAAATCCATTTCCAAGGAAACCACCTTCGGGACGGACCTGTCCGACCCCGACCTGTTGGAAGGGCATTTGTGGCGGCTGGCCGAGCAGGTGTCGAGCCGGGCCAAAGCCCGTGGGCTGGCGGGCCGTATTGTGACCGTGAAACTGAAACGCGCCGACCACCGCAGCCTGACACGCCGCCATGCGCTCGACACTCCGACCACGTTGGCGGATACCATCTGGCGCACCGCACGGCCGCTGTTGGCAGGCGCGCTCAATCAAGGGCCGTTCCGGCTGATCGGGGTCGGTATTTCCGAGCTGAGCTCGGATGACGGCACGGGTTTCGCGCTGGACCTGCTTGACCAAGGGGCGGCAAAACGTGCGCAGGCCGAGCGCATGATCGACAGCCTGCGGGACCGTTTCGGGCCGGATGCCGTGATAAAGGGGCGGAGTTTACGATGAAACGCGTTTTGGTTATGGGCGCCAGCGGGCGCGTGGGCGCGTATCTGCGCCAGTTTTGGCCTTCGCTGGCGATTGACCCGCTTTGGCAGTTTCGCATTGATGCCCCGGATGGCGCGCTACTCTGGAACCCACTTTCGGACCCCATGCCAGATTGTGGCCCGGTCTATGCCGTTCTGTGTTTGGCGGGTGTCACCTCTGGCAGGGATGTGGCATTAAACACCGATCTGGCCTTGGCCGCGTTGCGTGCAGCGCAGCGGCTTGGGGCCGCGCGCGTGCTTTTGGCTTCAAGCGTGGCGGTTTACGGCGCAGACCCCGGCCCGCACCTAGAGGACGGCCCCTGCAACCCCGCCAATGAGTATGGCCGCGCGAAACTGGCAATGGAGCAGGTTGCACGCAAGAATGCGGGAGGGATTGAGCTATGCGTCTTGCGGATCGGCAATATTGCCGGGGCGGATGCGCTGCTAGGCGGGCTGCGGGCGGGGATAAAGCCGTCCTTGCATCGCTTTTTAGGCGGGCGTGCACCGCACCGGGCCTATATCGGGCCGAAAACGCTGGCCGAGCTTTTGGCGCACTTGGCCTGCCATGATGGAACACTGCCGAATGTGGTGAACATCGCGCAGCCGGGGCTTGTGGGCATGGATGAGCTTTTGCGCGCCGCCGGGCGTGACTGGGATTGGCAAGATGCGCCCGCACAGGCTTTGGCCGAATTGCGCTTGGACCTTGCGCGCCTGCAAGCGCTTTATCCTTTACCCGTGGCCACGGCGCAAGCTTTGGTGGCCGAGTGGCGCTTGACATGGGCTGCGCCAGCGCCGACAGACCCGGCATGACCCTGACCAAGCGCCTATTCGACATTGGATTTACCTTCTTTTTGGCCCCAGCCGCCTTGGCGGTTTTTGGTGTGCTGTTTCTGCTTCTTTGGTTGCGCGAGGGCTGGCCGGTCTTCTACGGGTCGGAGCGGATGCACGCGCCGGGCAAGGGCTTTACCCTTTGGAAGTTCCGCACCATGCGCAATGTGGCGATGGATTCGGGGGTGTCTGGGGGCGACAAGGCCGACCGGATCACGCCCTTTGGCCGCAAGCTGCGCCGCTTGCGGATGGATGAATTGCCGCAATTCGTGAACATCCTGCGCGGTGATATCAGCTTTGTCGGCCCGCGCCCGCCCTTGCGGCTGTATGTCGAACGGTTTCCCGCGCTTTATGCGCGGGTGCTGCGCTCGCGTCCCGGGGTGACGGGGCTGGCATCGCTGGTCTTTGCGCGCCACGAAGAGGCGCTTCTGCGCAATTGCGCCACCCCAGAGGAAACCGACGCGGTTTATGCGCGCCGCTGCGTGCCACGCAAGGCGCGGATAGACCTGCTGTATCAGAAACATGCCAGCCTTGGGCTGGACCTGTGGCTGATCGCGCTGACAGTGGCGCGCGCGGCGGGCAAGCTGCGCGGGCGGCGCTTGCCGCGACGCCGCCCCGCGCGGCGCTAACCTGAATACCCGCCGGTTTGATACCAGCGCCACGCATCTTCGATCATCAGCTTGAGCGACGAGCGTTCTTGCTGCCAGCCCAGTTCCTCGACCGCGCGATGGCTTCCCGATACAAGTGCGGTTGCATCCCCTGCACGACGTGGCCCGAAGCTATGCGGCACACGGTGCCCGGTGCCAGCGCGGCATTGCGCGATCACCTCGGCCACGGAAAAGCCTACGCCGGTGCCAAGGTTGAACACGCGGCTGCCGCGACCCGCGAGCAGCCATTCCAGCCCTAGCACGTGCGCCTGCACAAGGTCCATAACATGGACATAATCGCGGATGCAGGTGCCGTCATGGGTAGGGTAGTCATTGCCGTGAATAATCAATGCCTCACGCGCGCCAGCAACAGCTTCGATCATGACCGGGATAAGGTGGGTTTCCGGCTGGTGCCATTCGCCGACCTCTGCCTCCGGGTCGGCACCGGCCACGTTGAAATACCTGAAAATGACCGAGTTTAGCCCATGGCTGACCCCGAAATCC
>CAYNWX010000115.1:0-21450 GCA_964401005.1 uncultured Natronohydrobacter sp. | reverse complement strand
GCCTTGCCGCGCTTCAACATGGCCACCCGCCCCGACCTGCCCATGGACAGTTATTTCGACGATCTGACGCTGCATCTGGTGCATGACATCTACAGGTGGGATTTCGACCTGTTCGGCTACAGGCCATTCAAGCCCGCCGAGATCATGCCCATGGGGCCGCTAGACTTGGCGGCGCTGAACCAAAGGCTGGCAGACCCGCACCCGCCGCATTGGGCGCATTTGAGCAGCTAAGCGCGATTAGCGCCCCCGGATCAACGTTTCCATGCCAATGGGCTGCGGGCTGCCCGCAAGGCGACTGCGATAGACAACCTGTGATTCTGCCACCCGCATGATGTAATTGCGCGTTTCTGCAAAGGGCACGCGTTCGACCCATGTTATGAAATCCACCTGCGGGTTGCGCGGGTCGCCAATCTCGCCCACCCACATGCGGGGGCGTCCGGGGCCGGCATTATATCCGGCGGCCACCAACGCTAGCGAGGGGCCGAATTCGTCGCGCAACTCTGCCAGATAGGCCGCGCCCAACTGCATGTTCAGCGCTGGGTTTTGCGTCAGGTCCGAAGGGTCGAAGGCCACGTTCAACTTGCGCGCCATCATCTGGCCGGTTCCGGGCAAAAGCTGCATCAGGCCGCGCGCATCGGCGCGGCTGCGGGCGCGTGGGTCGAATTCGCTTTCCCGTCGGGTCACTGCCAACACAAGGTCGTTTGGGGCCGAGAGCGTATTCAAATCATCTTGCGGCACCGGAAAATAGGCGCGTGGCAGGACGAACCCCTCTTGCACCGCGATCTTGGCAATCTTCAGCGCAAAATGCGGCTCACCCCATGCCAGCATTAGGTCGCTCAGTGCACCCAGTTCGGCCTCTGTTGTCAATTGTCCGGCCAGATGCATCAGGAAGCGCCGGGCTTCATACCAGTCGCCGCTGTCGTAAAGTAGTTGCGCGGCGCGCAGCAGGTCGGATTGCGCCAGCGACGTGTCGCGCCAATCGGGATAGGTCGGTCCGACAATCAGTGTTGGGTCCAGCGACAGACTAAGACGGTCTGCGGCCAGTTGGCCATAATAGGCGGTCTGGTGTTCGGCGGCGAATTCATATGCGGCTTGGGCCGAGATGCTGTCGCCTAAACGTTCATGCGCGCGCCCTTCCCAAAACCCGGCCCTACCCAGAGAGATCGGGCTGGACACGCGCACGCGCAACGCGCGGAAATGCTCTAGGGCATCGGTAGGTTTATTCAGATATTCCAGCGCGATAAAGCCGGCCAGAAAGGCCAGATCGACAAACGCGATCCCGTCGTCCAACCCGTGCGGCGTGGCCAGATCATAGGCGCGTTGATAAGCGCCATCTGCCATGGCACCGCGCACCAGCACGACGCGGCGCGCCGCCCATGCCTCTGCGCGGCCCAGCCCTTCGGGCGCGCGCGATTGTGTCAGCATCAATTCAGCAGCACTTTCGCGGCTGACTTGATTATAGCGAAAATCAAACCGGTCATGTGCCAGACCGGGGTCGTTGCGCAAAGCTGCGGGCACGGCAGCCACTAAGGAATCGACACCGGGTTGGCGCGCTTGAAGGGCGATGCGCGCGCGGGCTAGTGCGGCTTGATCCGCGTCCAATCGTGGAAGGTTGCGCTCTGCGGCGCTGCGCGCGCCCTGCCACAGCAGCGAATCAACCCGTTCCGCGTGCAGATCGCGCAGGATTTGGCTAAAGGTCAACAAAAGGCGCGCTTCGTCATTCTCTGACAAGGCCGCGTTTCGCCATAGGTCGCGGGCCAACGTTTCGGCGGCGGCACGGTCAGTTTCCAGCAACGCGAAGGCAAGCGACAGCTTCCCTACCTCTGTCTGCGGTCTGCGCGAGGCAAAGAATGCGCGCACGGTGGCGGAATCGGCGCCTGCCAGCAGATCCTCAGCGTCGCGCTGCAGACGATCAGCCAATGGCCAATGGGCATGGTCATCCAGAAAACTGCTGAACGCGGTCAGGTTGCCGCTGCCCGCGCGCAGGGCTTGCCAGTCCACCAAGGTGCGTGCATCCGGGCCAATCCGGTCTGCAATCTCACGCGCCTCTCGCCAGTTTCCGGATTGTCCAGCGCTGAACGCCGCGCCCAGCAGCCCAGCCTCGCGCGGGGGCGGAGGGCTGTTCTGCGCGCTCAGCGGCGCCGAAAATACCGTGACCGTCGCAACAAGACAGGTGACGATCCAGAATCTTCGTGCGCGCGCTGCCATGGGAAACCTCTTTAGACCTTGAAAATGTCCTTGCATCGTTCTAACCGCCACGGGTCTAGCGACAACACACAATCGCGCAATATCAAGGAGAGGCACATGCAGATCAGAGGCTCTATTCCAGCTTTGGTCACGCCGCTTAAAGATAATGCGCTGGACATTGACGCGCTGCACGCGCTGGTCGATTGGCAGATTGCTGAAGGCTCGCACGGGTTGGTGCCTGTCGGGACAACGGGCGAAAGCCCTACGCTCAGCCATGATGAACATAAGCGGGTGGTTGAAGAAGTGGTGCGCGCCACGGCGGGCCGTGTCCCGGTCATTGCCGGAGCCGGGTCGAACAATACAATCGAGGCGATTGGCTTTCTGCGCCACGCCCAAGATGTGGGGGCCGATGCCGCACTTGTGGTCACGCCCTATTACAACAAGCCCACGCAAGACGGGCTGGTCGCGCATTATCGTGCGCTGCACGATGCTTGCGATCTGCCGATCATCATTTACAACATCCCCGGCCGTTCGGTTGTGGATATGATGCCCGACACGATGGCACGGCTGGCGGAGTTGCCACGTATCATCGGAGTCAAGGACGCGACCGGCAAGCTGGAACGCGTGAGCCTGCAACGCATGGCCTGTGGTCCCGATTTCCTTCAACTTTCGGGCGAAGATGCCACCGCGCCGGGCTTTAACGCACAAGGCGGGGTTGGCTGCATTTCTGTCACGGCCAATGTCGCCCCGGCCCTATGTGCCGAGTTCCAAGAGGCGACCCTCGCGGGCGATTATGCCCGCGCGTTGGAGATTCATGATCGGTTGATGCCCCTGCATGTCGCCATATTTGCCGAACCGGGCTTGGTTGCGGCGAAATACGGTTTGTCCCGTTTGGGTCGGTGCAGTGAAGAAGTGCGCATGCCGCTTCTGGGCCTGACAGACGCGGCAAAGGCCCGGATGGATGCCGCCATGCGCCATGCAGGTCTGCTTAATTAAGAGCGATATCGACCCAGACCGGCTTATGCGCAGTGCCTGTTTGCGCCAGTATGTCTGACAGCGGGTCATCAGGCATGGGCCACAAGACGCCCGTGCCTATAACCCGCAAGTCGCGTGACGGCAGAATATAGGCCACCCGCAAATTGCCTTGCGGCGCGTCCCAGTCCACGGTGTCGGTATTGGATGGTCCGGAATGGTCCGCGTCCGCTTGGGCGACCGCACCCATGCTGGCTGGTTGCGGGTCTTGCAGTTCTGAATGAGACAGCAGTGCGCGCATTGCTTCGTGCAGCCCATCGCCGTCATGTGGGTCGAGATTACTGCCGCCGATCAGCACGAAGGGGGGGGCAGGCGGTAATGCAACGGTGCCGTTAAGCAGGTGGGTCCAAAAAGCGGTTTCGTCGTGATTGCGGTTTCGGTTGCGGTTGGGATGGTCGCCAAAGACAGGCGGGCCAGCTTGATACACCAGTAAGGCAAGCTTTGCGCCATTCGGCAAAACGACCGGCAGGTCGATGTGCGCCACAGTTGATAAACGATGCTGGGAGAGTTGCGCATCCTGCGCGCCGTGGTAAAGCAAAGCACCAGGCAGGTCGCGCCAGAGCACTTGAGAAAAATCGCGCAGAGCCGATAGCTGGAAAGGGTATCGCGACAGAACACCAAGCGACCGTGCGCCAGCATATTCGGCATAGCCATGCGCATCGTCAGGGCCATGTGCCCATCCATCGCCGTTCAGGTCTAGCCCACTCGGAAAGCCAGCATTGGGTTTTGGCGCATGGGTATGGGGCAAGTCTGGCCCGAGCTCTGCGATCTGATCGCGGAATGCACGGAGCGTTACGGCATGTTGGTCGTAGTCGATGCCGGAAAGCACCAGGATATCTGGTGACAGATTCGCGATGATTCGTGCCATCGCTTGGGTGTTGGGCCGCTCCGAGATGATATGGGCCAACGCCTCGCCGGGGCCGCGGGTCTGGAAATCGACTCGCCAGAAGACGATCCGCACATTGTTGTTCGATGCGCCCGCGGCCAATGCGGCCGGGGCGATCAGGATCAGGAATAGGCAGAGCGCGCGGGCAAAGGAACTGCGGCCTCTTCCTCTGCAATGCGGCGGCGCTGGGCGCGGATCAGTTGCGCCACACGATACATGGCGACGCCGCGCATGATGAGATTGGTCGGAATGAATGCCCAGAGCGCAAGCCCCCATACCAAGGTCAAATTCGTTTCAAAGGTCAACGGCTGCACCAGCAGGCTGGACAAATGCAGTAGAACCGGAAGTGAGAATGGCAGGATAACCCCTAACAAGACGTTAATTTGCGCGTCACGTTCGAGGCGTTGCACCACGTCGACACCTTTTGTGGGATCGAAATTCGGCAGGTTAATCCAGACATTGAAAGAACTTCCCTTAGAGGGCCAATACCCCAGTGCCATCGCGCCTAGGAAAACCAAAAGCCCCACCAGACCCGTGACAAAGGCAAGAGAAGCGCTGGCCATTACATTTATCAGATGCGGTATCGGCAAGCCTTCGGGCAACGATAGGGCCAGCATCCGAATTGGGCTGAAGCTGAAGTCGAATGCACCCACCAGTGCTAAAGAAAACGTCGCAAGCAGACCTTGCTCACCGCTTGCGATCTGGCGCTGTAGCAGGGTCAGCATCAAAACCACTGCACCTAGGGCTGCAAAACGCAGGCGATTATAAGGCTTCGCGTCGCGAAATTCGATCAAGCCAGGGTAGGCTGCGGCATATTCGGCCATTACCACTGCCGCCAGAATGAGTGCGATAAGCGTGACCGCCTGCGCAACATCTTGCGACACTCCGGGAAGCAGCACTGCCGGGAGCAGCACAAGCATAGCCATAAGAATACCGCGCAAAAAACACTGTGCCACATGTGACATGGACGTTCGACTGCCTCGCCTCGATGCCTGTAGCGGGGTCGTTGCCCGCAGGTCTTTGATCTTTTCGTGCAGTCCGTTAAGCCAGAACTGCCTTAATCTTGACACAATGTTGCCCATTTTCCGTCACCCTAGCAAGCGCTATGCCAACTATCGGCAACGGATGGGGCGATTTCGAGGTCGAACTGTCGCGCCTTTGCATCAAATTTGTGGAAAAAAAGCGGCACCCACGCGGGATGCCGCCAGAAAAATCGGGAAAATCAAGGGTCAAACCCAGGGGCGAGCCTGCGCTGCGCTGGCCTCGAAAGCGTCAATTGACGCTACTTTTTCGAGCGAGAGGCCGATGTCATCCAATCCATTCAGCAGGCAATGCTTCTTGAACGGGTCCAACTCGAACGTATAGGCCGTGCCATCAGCGCCGGTTACAGTCTGCGATTCCAGATCAATCGTGATGCGGGCATTCTCGCCTTTGCGGGCATCGTCCATCAGTGCCGCGACTTGGTCTTGCGGCAGAACAATCGGAAGAATGCCGTTCTTGAAGCAGTTGTTGTAGAAGATATCGGCAAAGCTGGTCGAGATGACGCAGCGAATGCCGAAATCCAAAAGCGCCCAAGGTGCGTGTTCGCGCGAGGACCCGCAGCCGAAATTATCGCCTGCCACAAGGATCTGGGCGTTACGATAGGCGGGCTGGTTCAGCACGAAATCGGGGATCTCATTGCCGTCATTGTCGTAGCGCATCTCGTCGAACAGATTCACACCAAGGCCCGAGCGCTTGATGGTTTTCAAGAACTGCTTGGGGATGATCATATCGGTGTCGATATTTATCAGCGGCAAGGGTGCGGCAATGCCGGTCAGCTTGGTGAACTTGTCCATGGGCTCTCTCCAACGATGTTGGGTGTCGGATAGCCCAAGCTGGCGCTCAAGACAAGTTCACCGCCTGCCTTGCCGGGTGTTATCGCGGCACGGCAAAAGTCAGCGAAGCCCAAAGCGACCGCCAGACCGCATCGCCCGCCTTGGTTAGCGGTTCCAACACGACGGCATCGACCAGATAGGTATGCCCTGCCTTTACAGGCAAACGCACCTCGCCCGTGCTATTTGTTCGGTGCAAGGTGACGGTAACCTTGCCGTTTGGGGCGCGGTCGAACAATTCGACCTGCGCGCCGGCGCGTGGGGCGCCATCCAGATAGACCCTGACCGGAAGGCCATTGCTCACATCATCCGTGTAGGGGTTGGCGCGTGCCACGATCTCTGTCCTTAGCCCCATGACGCGGTCGTCGCCAGTCCCGTTGCCCACGGCGATCAGGCTTTTGGCGTAGCGGATGTAATCTTCGCGAAACCCCTCGCGCGGCAAATTGCGGCCGTCATGCAGGGCGGCGATATCGCCAAAATCCTTATGCTCGGCGAATTCTACGAACTTCTGCCATTCGTCATAGCGCAGCCAATTCGTGCTGGTTTCATGCACAACGACCAGCAACCCTTCTCGCAGGTTACCGGCATTGAGTGCGGGCCGGTCGCCCAGACGCCCTTGCACCGGGGTCTGTCGGCGTCCCTGCACCAGATCAAAACGGGCAAAGCTGCTAGGCAGGTATGAACTTGGCACCCCCTCAAAATTCTGACCAGTCAACAGGTTGGCCTGCACTATGTCGCCAATGGCGATTGTGTAATCCAGCGGGTCGATCCAGAATTCATGGCTATGCAGCTTGCCCAACGGCAGTATAAGGCCAAGTAACATGACCATAGCTTTCAACCGCATGAAAAGACCCTTCCAGATGTTTAAACCAACTGTGTTGCGCGCCGTTCTAATGTCAATGGCGCTTCTGTTCGCTGGTTTGGCACAAAGCGCCAGTGCTCACGAAATTAGGCCGGCCATTGCAGATGTCAGTGTGGGCGCTGACAGCGTGGATTTGACTTTGGTCATGACGCTGGAATCGCTGCTGTCTGGCATAGACCTAAGTCAAGTGAACGACACGAACGAGGCGCCAGAGGCCGCCGAGTATGATGCGCTGCGGTCCTTGCCGCCGAGTGAGTTGGAGAGCCGTCTGCGCGCCGCATGGGACCAGCTGGCACCGGAATTTGTCATAGACTCCGACGGGGCCCGTAGCATTGTCGAGATTGTCGAGGTCGCAATCCCCGAAATCGGCAACCCGGAATTACCGCGCGATTCGACCCTTGCGCTACGCGCCGATCTTCCCGAGGGCACGGGTCCGGTGCAAATTGGCTGGGCGCCCCGTTTGGGCGACCTGGTGCTGCGGCAGGTTGAAGGCGGCGCCGAGGCCTATGAGGGGTTTCTTGGCAGCGGTGATCTGTCCGAACCGCTACCACGCGCTGACGTGTTGAATGAAAGTGCCTTTGCGGTCTTCACGCGCTATATCGTCGTGGGGTTTGAACACATCATTCCCTTGGGCATTGACCATATTTTGTTCGTGCTGGGGCTGTTCTTCTTCTCGTTGCACCTGCGGCCAATGCTGTTTCAGGTGACCGCCTTCACCTTGGCTCATACAATTATGCTGGCCTTGGCCAGTCTGGAAATTGTCCGCGTCCCTGCAAGCATTGTCGAGCCGTTGATCGCGGCCTCTATCGTCTATGTGGGGGTAGAGAATGTAATCGGGCGCTCCAACCTTAAGGCACGAACGGCGCTGGTATTTGCCTTTGGCCTGTTGCACGGGCTTGGCTTTGCCAGCGTGCTGGGTGATTTCGGCATAGACACCTCGCGCTTTGCTGCGGCATTGGTGGGGTTCAATATCGGCGTTGAACTGGGGCAATTGGCTGTTATCGCCCTTGCGTTTCTGGCGGTGGGCCTGTGGTTTGGCAAAAAGCCCTACTACCGCAATTTCATCGCGATCCCGGCATCGCTTGCGATTGCAGCCGTCGGTGCTTTCTGGACGTTCGAGCGGGTGTTTCTGTAACCCCAAAACAAAAACAGCGCGCAGGGGCAAACCTGCGCGCTGTTTTCGTTTGACCCTATGATGGGCCAGTCTTTACATCAACTCTCGCACATCGGTCAGCCGGCCAGTCACGGCGGCGGCCGCAGCCATGGCAGGTGACATCAGATGTGTGCGCCCACCCCGGCCCTGACGCCCTTCGAAGTTACGGTTCGAAGTGGCGGCACAGCGCTCGCCGGGTGCAAGCTGGTCGGGGTTCATGGCCAAGCACATAGAGCACCCAGCCAAGCGCCATTCAAAGCCCGCGTCAATGAAGATCTGCGCCAGCCCTTCTTCTTCGGCCTGCGCGCGCACAAGGCCCGAGCCTGGCACGACCATGGCGCGCTTTACCTTGATCTTCTGGCCCTTCAGGATGTCGGCGGCGGCGCGCAGATCCTCGATCCGGCCATTGGTGCAAGAGCCGATGAAGACTGTGTCGATTTCGATGTCGCTGAGCTTCTGGCCCGCTTTCAGGCCCATATAGTCCAGCGCGCGACGTGCGGCATCGGCCTTGCCACCGGCAAAGCTGTCTGGGTCAGGCACGCTTGCCGAGATGGGCAGCACATCTTCTGGCGAGGTGCCCCAAGTGACCACCGGCGCAATGTCTTCACCGCGCAGCGTAATCACTTTGTCCCAATGCGCGTCATCGTCCGAGTAGAGGGTTTTCCACCAAGCAAGCGCGGCCTCCCATTGCGCACCTTTCGGCGCATGGGGGCGACCCTGCACATAGGCAAAGGTCTTTTCGTCCGGTGCAATCAGGCCTGCGCGCGCGCCGCCTTCGATGGCCATGTTGCAAACGGTCATGCGCCCTTCCATCGACAATTCGCGGATGGCTTGGCCGCAATATTCGATCACGTAGCCGGTGCCACCCGCAGTGCCGGTGGCGCCGATGACCGACAGCGTAATGTCCTTGGCGGTCACGCCAGGGGGCAGCGAACCGGTGATTTCCACCTTCATGTTTTTCGATTTCTTCTGGATCAGCGTTTGAGTGGCCAGCACATGTTCCACCTCTGACGTGCCGATGCCATGCGCCAGCGCGCCGAACGCGCCATGGGTGGCGGTGTGGCTATCGCCGCAGACCACGGTCATGCCTGGAAGGGTCCAGCCTTGTTCGGGGCCAACAATATGCACGATGCCTTGGCGAATGTCGTTCACCGGGTAGTAATGCACACCAAATTCACGCGCGTTACGGTCCAGCGCTTCGACCTGAATCCGCGATTCGGGGTTTTCGATCCCTTTTTCGCGGTCGGGCGTGGTCGGCACGTTGTGGTCGGGCACCGCGATGGTTTTCTCCGGCGCGCGCACTTTACGCCCCGCCATGCGCAGCCCTTCAAAAGCTTGCGGGCTGGTCACTTCGTGCACCAGATGGCGGTCGATATAGAGAAGGCAGGTTCCGTCGGCATCTTCGTGCACGACATGGGCATCCCAGATCTTGTCATAGAGGGTCTTTGGCATGGCGGTATCTTTCGGAAAAAGCGAGATTCTTGCGTGGCTTTGCGGTGCGCTGGCACATGTGGTGGTCGCGCGCGGACGCGATCAACGCAGTCGGGCCAAGACCGAGCGGTTCTGGCGCGAGAACCGCTGCGGCAGGCGCGCGTGGTCTGTCATGTCGAAAAACCGATACATGCCGCGTTAGATACTTGGTCGCGGGCGATATGGCAACGGTCCAGCGCTTGTGCATTTCTTCATCACGAAGTCGATTGCACATCCCCCGGTGATTGAGATAACGCCCCGCAAATGCTATCTTGCAAGGGTAGCAATCTTTGGAGGTTCCGCCCTGTCTTACGTCGATACACCCGCGCTTGCGGCCCGCCCTGAAGCAACCACGCCTTTGACAAGCGAAGCGTTGCTGAAACTGGTCCTGTCCTCGCTGGACGATGACAAGGCGGAGGATGTTGTGAAAATCGACCTGCGGGGCAAATCCGCCATGGCCGATACGATGGTGATCGCTTCTGGCCGCTCTACCCGGCAAGTGGCGGCAATGGCGCAAAAGCTGATGGATCGGCTGAAAGAAACGTTCCGCCTAAGTGCGCGGGTCGAGGGTAAGGAAACCGGCGACTGGGTGCTGATCGACACGGGCGATGTGGTGGTGCATATCTTTCGCCCGGAAGTGCGCGAATTCTACCAGTTGGAAAAGATGTGGCAGGATATCGGACGCCCTGCTGTCTGACCTTTAGCCATGAAGCTGCATATTTGCGCCATGGGCCGCGTGCGCAAGGGGCCAGAGCGCATCCTCATCGACGATTACGTGGCGCGATTCAACCGCACAGGGCGCGCCCTGTCGCTTGGTCCCTGCGAAGAGCATGAGGTGGATGAGCGCAAGGCAATCACGCCTGCCGCGCAAGCGCCGTTACTGGCGCGCTCTGTCCCGGATGGCGCGTATCTAGTGGCGCTGGACGAGCGCGGGGCTTTGCTGACCTCTCCTGACTTTGCGCGCGTGCTGACGGATACCCGTGACCGCGGCCTGCGCGATATGGCCTTTGTTATCGGGGGCGCGGACGGGCTGGACCCAGAATTGCGCGCCCGCGCCGATATGGTCTTGTCGCTGTCGCATATGGTCTGGCCGCATATGCTGGCGCGGGTCATGCTGACCGAACAGATTTACCGCGCCGCCACTATTTTGTCGGGCAGCCCTTACCACCGCGACTAGGCGCCGGGTCAGCCAAGGACCAAGGTCACCGCCATCATCGCCGCGAAGGCAAGTGTGACGATCACGCCGATGGTCGAGGTGTCGGCGCCTTCCTGCGCTTCGGGCAGAAGTTCCGAAAAGATCATCCACAGCATTGCGCCTGCGGCCAGCCCCAAGCCAACCGGCAAGACAGGGGCGAAATACAGCACGAACAGAAAGGCCGGAACAGCCAGCAAGGGTTGCGGCAGCGATGAAACAATCGCCCACCAGCCAGCCTTGGCGACACTCGCGCCACGAGGCACCATGATCAGAGCAATCGCCAGTCCCTCAGGCACGTTGTGCAGTGCGATGGCAATGGTGATTAGGTCGCCCAACGGACGGCCGCCACCAAAGGCCACACCGACGCCAATGCCCTCGGCGGCGGAATGCGCGGTCATCACGCCCATGATCATCAAGACTTTCAGCGCATCGGCACCCTGCATATCGCCCAACGAGACTTCGCCCTGCCGGTCGAGCAGTTTCTTGACCAGCCAAATGGCGATCACGCCCAGCACGATGCCGCCAATGGTGCGCGAACCAGACAGTTCGAACCCTTCCATGATCAGGGTTACGCTGGCTGCCAACATCAGACCTGCGGCCAAGGCATTGCCCATGGCCAGCGTTCGCCCGGACATGGAGCGCGCCGCCAAGAGCGGCAATGCGCCAAGCCCCGTTGCAAGGGCGGTGACAAGGGCGGCGATGAAAACAATCAGCAGCGTTGGCTCGGTCATCTCAAGTTTCCAGTATTAGAATAATTCTAATTTATGGTGCTACCAAGATGAACGCAAGCCAAAATAGTTTCGATTCAATTGATACATTATTGATTTATAAAATCTGCTCGGTTACGGTCATTGACGAAGCGGCCGGAAACAGGCCGCAAGGGAGGACAGACATGACTATCGTTCCGGTAACTTCGGGCGATCTGGACGCGGCTGAAGTGTCGTGGTTCGCGGCGCTTTGCTCGGATGATTATCAGTATTTGGGCGTGCCCGATGGCGCGTTGCGCTCTAGCTGGGCCCATTGCAGCACAATTCTGAAATCTGCAGAAGCGCAGGGCTTTCGCAATATCCTGTGCCCGTCCAGCTATCAGGTGGGGCAGGACACGCTCAGCTTTGTCGCGGCTGGCAGCCAAGTCACAGAACGCATCAACATGCTTGCCGCCATCCGCTGTGGTGAGATGCAGCCCATCATGCTGGCGCGCACCGTGGCGACGCTGGACCATATGCTCAAAGGGCGGCTGACGCTGAATGTCATCAGTTCCGATTTTCCGGGCGAAGTGGCCGACAGTGCCTATCGCTACAAGCGCAGCCACGAGGTGGTGCAGATCCTGCGGCAGGCGTGGGAACGGGATGAGATCAACCACGAGGGCGAGATCTACCAGTTCAAGGGCGTGCCCACCGCGCCCGCCAAGCCTTACCAGCAAAATGGTGGCCCACTTCTGTATTTCGGCGGCTACTCGCCCGATGCGTTGGAGCTATGCGCGGCGCAATGCGATGTCTACCTTATGTGGCCCGAAACGGAAGACCAATTGGCCGACCGCATGCGCGCCGTTCATGCCCGCGCCCAAGCGCATGGCCGCACGCTGGATTACGGTCTGCGCGTGCATGTCATTGTGCGTGATACCGAGGTGGAAGCGCGCGAATACGCCGACCACTTGGTCAGCAAACTGGACGATGAATATGGTCGCCTGATCCGTGAACGCGCGCATGACAGCGGCAGCCTTGGCGTGTCGCACCAAGCCCGCGCGCGGGAATTGGCCGACCAGTTCGGCTATACGGAACCGAACCTTTGGACGGGGGTGGGGCGCGCGCGCTCAGGCTGTGGCGCAGCCTTGGTCGGCAGCGCCGATCAAGTGCTCAGCAAGTTGGAGCGCTACCGCAAGATGGGCATCCGGGCCTTCATTTTTTCGGGCTATCCGCATCTGGACGAATGCCAGCAATTCGGGCGTTTGGTCATGCCACATCTGAACACCTGTTCGCTGCCCCATGAATATGGTCGCGTGCCAAGTGAAACACCGGCAACGCCTTTGGGCGTGGGGGAGCGCGTGTGATGGACCGCATCAATCTGACCAACGACCTGAGCCTGTCGCGCCTTGTCTATGGCATGTGGCGGCTTGGGGACGATTCCGACACCGGTCCTGCCCATGTGCAAGCCAAGGTCGAGGCGTGCTTGGCCCAAGGCATCACCACCATGGACCAAGCCGACATCTACGGCGATTACGGCGCAGAGGCGCTTTTGGGTGCGGCGTTTCGTGCAGCGCCCGGTCTGCGTGACAAGGTGGAACTGGTCACGAAATGCGACATCGTGGCCCCCATCGGCAAATACGCCTCGGCGCGGGTGAAGTATTACGACACGAGTGCCGCGCATATCCGCGCCTCGGTCGAGGCGTCGCTGTCCAATGTGGCGACCGACCGCATTGATCTGCTGCTGATCCACCGCGCCGACCCGATGATGGACCATCATGAAACCGGAGCGGTCCTTGATGCATTGGTGGCCGAGGGCAAAGTACGTGCTGTGGGTGTGTCGAATTTCCGGTCTTGGGACTGGGATTTGCTACAATCGGCCATGACTACGAACCTGTGCACCAACCAGATCGAACTGAGCCTACTGGCGCGTGATGCCTTCACCAATGGCGATCTGGCGCATTTGCAAAAGTTGGGTGTGCCCCCTATGGCGTGGTCGCCCTTGGGCGGCGGCGCGCTTTTTGGCGAAGGGGACGCCGCCAAGCGCTTGCGCCCGCATCTGGAGCGGCACGCAAAGGCGCATGGCGTCGGCACTGACGCTGTGGCGGTCGCGTGGCTTCTGGCCCATCCCGCCCGCATCTTGCCGGTGATGGGCACCAATTCGTCAGAGCGGATCGTGCGCATTGGGGATGCCGCGAAAGTGACGCTGACACGCGAAGACTGGTTCGAACTTTGGACCGCAGCGGCCGGGCAAGAGGTGCCCTGACAAAAAGGCCGGACTTTCATCAAGGGAGGAAGATGATGAAAACCACACTAACAACGACGGCCCTAGGGCTGATCTTGGCCGCAGGCGCGGCCAGCGCGCAGGAATTGCGCTTCATGTGCTACCAGGATGGCACGGAATGTGCAGCATGGGCGTCGCAAATCCCGACATTCGAGGTGGAGAATCCGGGTATTACGGTGATTGTCGATGAAGTGCCCTATGCCACGATCATCGAATCGCTGCCGGTGCAGCTGGAAGTGGGCGAAGGCCCCGATCTGGCGCGCGTGACCGATTATGGCGGTCTTGCCCGGTTCATGCTGGATGTGCGCCCTTACGTGTCGGACGCGGACGCCATTGAGGCGCGTTATGGCCAATCGCTTGCATGGGCGCGTGTGGGCGACAACAACGCAGACGGCATCTATAATATCGTTGACCAGTTGACCGCGACGGGCGGTTTCGCCAACAAAACGCTGTTCGAGCAAGCCGGGGTAGAGATGCCCGGGCCGGGTGCAACTTGGGCCGACTGGGCCGAAGCAAGCCGTGCCGTGCGCGATGCCGTTGGGGTCGATTTCGCCATGGCCATCGACCGCACCGGTCACCGGTTTGCAGGGCCTGCCATGTCCTTCGGCGCGGCCTTTTTCGACGAGAATGGCGATCCCATTCTGGTCGATGACGGCTTCCGCAACTTCGCGCAGCAATTCGTGGCTTGGCACGAAGACGGCACGCTGGCGCGTGATGTCTGGGCGGGCGCGGGTGGCGGCACCTATCAGGATGCGGCGGGCGAATTCATCAACGCAAACCTTGTGATGTATTACTCGGGAAGCTGGCAGATTGGCCGCTTTGGCCGTGACATTGGCGACGCGTTCGATTGGGTCGCCACAGGCGGCATCTGCGGTCCGGTCGCTTGCACGGGTATGCCCGGCGGTGCCGGGATCGTCGGCTTCAAGCAAACCGAGCATCCCGAGGCCGTGGGCAAGCTGATGGAATTCATGGCGCGTGACGACGTGCAAGCCGCCGTTCTGGCGCAGACCCGCAACATTCCTGCCAATTCCGTGCTGCAAGAGCAGGGGATCGACTACCAAGACGTCAGCGACGATGTGAAGGCGGCGCTCACCACCTTCGCGGCATCCATCCCGACCTTTGCCGACAGCGCCTATGCGTTGCAAGGTTACGCCAATAACCGCGCAATTTACACGTCCACGCCAGCCCGCATCACGCAGGCCATCGTGGGTGAGCTGTCGCTGGAAGATGCGTTGGCCCGTCTGGATGCCGATATCGCAGAGGCGATTGCGCAGTAACCTGCGCCTTCTGCAACCGACCTGACCGGTCCGCCTGCCCGTGGGGCGGGCCGGTTCCTTGCCGGGCCATGAAAGGAGGGTGACATGTTGAAAGCGGCGGTTGTCCAAGTTTATGAAGGCGCGTTCAACCTGTTCGAACGCCCGATGCTGGCCTTGCAAAAGCTGTTCGGGCAAAGCCGGATCGCTTGGGTGTTCCTGCTGCCGAACTTGCTGATTTTCGGCCTGTTCACCTTCCTGCCGATCATCCTCAACTTCGTTTTCGCCACCACCGGTGGCGACCGCATCTTGCTGAGTGAGCGCCCCTTTGTCGGCACCGAGCATTTCGCAAGCTTGCTCGATTGCGAGAGCTATTTCGACCCGAATTCCTGCCACCGCGACCTGTTCTGGCGTGCGGTCGGCAATACCGGCTGGTTCGTGCTGATGCAGGTCGGCTTCATGATTCTGTTCTCGCTCATTACAGCGCTGATCCTGAACCGCGATATCGTGCTGCGCGGGTTTTTCCGCGCGGTGTTCTTTTATCCTGTGCTGCTGTCGCCCGTGGTTGTGGCGCTCATTTGGAAATGGATTTTGCAGCGCAACGGTGTCTTGAACGCAGGGCTGGACGGCGCGGGTTTTGGCACGATCAACTGGCTGCTGGAAGCAGACTGGGCCTTCTTCTGGGTCGTGTTTGTCTCGATCTGGTGCAATATGGGTTTTTATGTGCTGATCCTGCTGGCAGGTCTGCAATCCATCCCGTCGGACGTGTATGAAGCCGCCGAGATGGACGGCACCCCGCGTTGGCGGCAGTTGTGGCGTATTACCCTGCCGCTTTTAATGCCGACAATGCTGGTGGTCATGGTTCTGTCGGTTATTCGAGCGGTGCAGGCGTTCGACGAGATTTATGTCCTGACCGGCGGCGGGCCAGGCTCGGCCACAACACTGCTTATTCAATACATCTACGATGTCGGCTTCTCGACACGGCCACGGCTTTACGGGTTGGCGGCTGCGGCATCGCTGATGATGGCAGGCGTGTTGTTCGTGCTGACCATGATCCAGCTTGCGGCCACACGCAAACAATCGGGGGATAACTGATGTTTGGCTGGCTTATCGGGCGGCGCGGGCGCAACGGCTTCGATCTGACTGACTGGATGGCCTTTGGCTTTCTGGGCTTGGGCGTGTTCCTGATGCTGGGCCCGGTCCTGTGGCTGGTGCTGTCCAGTTTCAAGACCGAAGCCGCGCTTCAGGAATACCCACCCCAGTTCCTGCCGCTGGCCCCGATAGAGCGGATGGTCGATGGCTTTGACCAACCCTTGCAGATGTTCACAATCACGGCGGGCGAACATGCGGGCCGCGAATTGGCGCAGGTGCGCCGCATCGGGCTGAATGCCCAGATGGTGGACCCAGCCAACCCGACTGAGCGCTTGAACGTCGCGATCGGCGACCGTGAACCGCTACGAGAATTCGGCATCGCCACGGAAAATTACACGGGCGTGTTTGAGCGCTTCAATTTCATGCTGTATTTCTGGAATTCTACCTTCATCACGGTCGTGGCCACCATCCTGACCGTATTGTTCAATTCCATGGCCGCCTTCGCGCTGGCGAAATACAAGTTCACCGGGCGCAATGCCGTGTTCGTGTTGATCATTGCCACGCTGATGATCCCGCCCACGATCACGCTGGTGCCGCTATTTCTGGTCATTAGCGAAATGGGCATGGTCAACAGCCATTGGGGCGTGATCTGGCCTGCGATTGCCACGCCCACGGGGGTGTTCCTTTTGCGACAATACATGCTGACCATACCAGATGACCTGCTGGACGCAGCGCGCATGGACAATGCAAGCGAATGGAAAGTTTACTGGAAAATCGTGCTGCCGCTTTCGGCGCCTGCGCTGGCGGTGCTGGTGATCTTCTCTGTCATGTGGCGCTGGAACGAATTCTTGTGGCCGTTGATTGTGCTGACACGGTCAGAAGTGTTCACGCTGCAACTGGCGCTGAACTCGTTCCAAGGCGAGTTGCAGACAAGCTGGTCGAACCTGCTGGCCATGACGGTACTGACGCTTCTGCCCATCACCATCGTCTTCGCGTTTTTGCAGAAATACATCACGCAGGGCATTGCCCAATCTGGCGTAAAATGAGCGCCTGCGGCGCAAGGCTTTTGTTTGGGGGGCTTTGCCTCGGTCGCGCGGATGCACGACTCCCCCAGGATATTTGGGGCAAGGATGAAGGGGAGGAGGGCGCATGGCTGGGCTGTCATTGAAGGGCATCGTCAAGGAATATGGCGCGGTGCGGGTGATCCACGGGGTGGATCTGGAGATCGCGGATGGTGAGTTTTGCGTGTTCGTCGGACCGTCGGGCTGCGGGAAATCGACGCTTCTGCGGATGATCGCGGGGCTGGAGGATATAACCGGGGGCGATCTCTTGATCGGGGGCGACCGGGTGAATGACCAGCGCGCCAGCGAGCGGGGGCTGGCAATGGTGTTCCAGACCTATGCGCTTTACCCGCATATGAGCGTGCGCGCCAATCTGGCCTTTGGGTTAGAGAATATCCGGATGCCGCGTGCCGAGATCGAGACCCGCGTGAGTGAGGCTGCGCGGATGTTGCAACTGGAGCCGTATCTGGACCGCAAGCCCAAGGCACTCTCGGGTGGGCAGCGCCAGCGCGTGGCCATCGGGCGCGCAGTTGTGCGCGAACCCAAGGTGTTCTTGTTCGATGAACCCCTGTCGAACCTAGATGCCGAATTGCGCGTGACCATGCGTGGCGAGATTGCGGCGCTGCATCGGCGCATTGGCAATACGATGATCTATGTCACGCACGATCAGGTTGAGGCCATGACCATGGCCGACCGGATCGTCGTGTTGCGCGATGGACGGATTGAGCAGCAGGGTGCGCCAATCGAGTTGTATAACCGGCCCGCGAACAAGTTCGTGGCAGGGTTTATCGGCTCGCCCCGTATGAATTTCATCGCCTGCGAGGTGATCGCGGCGGACGGGCAGGGCGCACGCTTGCGCGACCCGTCAGGACGCGAATTGGTGGCCAGCGTGGACGGGCGCGGGCTCAACCCCGGCAACAAGGCGGATCTTGGCGTACGCCCTGAGCATTTGCGCCCGGTGGCTGAAGGCGAGAACGGGATCGCGGCCATTGTCGAGAATGTCGAGCAGTTGGGCGGGGAAAGCTATCTGTATTGTCGCGGCCCGGACGGGGTTGAGGTGACCGTGCATATGTCCGGTCAAACCGCGCTGGGGCGCGGCGCGCAGGTGGTCTTGGGTGTGCAGCCCGACCTGTGCCACGTGTTCCGCCAAGATGGCGTGGCGCAGCCGCGCTTGCGGCTGGGCGAAGCCATAGGTTAAGTGCCATGTCGAGTGCGCCAAGCGGGGCTTTGCCACGCTATCAGCAGATCAGCGAGTTGTTGATCCGTGACATCGCTGCGGGCAGATTGATGGATGGCGCGCGACTGGCACCGGAACGCGAGATGGCCGCAGATCTTGGCGTGGCGGTTGGCACGCTGCGCAAGGCGTTGCAGGATCTGGCCGCCAAGGGCTTGCTGGAGCGCGTGCAGGGGTCGGGCAATTACATTCGTGCGCAGCCTGAGGTCGACAGCATTTATGCGTTGTTCCGGTTGGAACTTGTCACGGGCGGCGGTCTGCCCTCTGCCCAGGTCTTGGAGGTGGCCCGACTGCCCAAACCCGCGCATTTGCCGGAGTTCGGGCGCGCGCCGGAAGCCCATCGAATTCGCCGTTTGCGCCTGTTGTCTGGACTGCCTGCTGCGGTCGAAGAGATCTGGCTCGATGCAAGCTATGCCACCGACCTGCGCGCCGAGGACTTGTCGCAATCGCTGTATCTGCATTACCGCACCCGGCTAGGTCTTTGGATTGCACGGGCCGAGGACCGGATCGGCACTGGCGCTGTCCCCGATTTTGCGCCTTCGTCGTTCGGGCTGCAGCCCGGCGCGGTCGCGGGCCATATTCAACGCATAAGCTGGTCACAGGATAACCAGCGCGCGGAAGTGTCGGAAACTTGGTTTGACCCAAATGTGGCGCGGTATGTCTCGCGCTTGAAATAAGGAAACACACATGAGTAAGGCAATTTGTTACGGCATGATCGGCTGTGGCATGATGGGGCAGGAACACCTACGCAATATCGCGCTGATCGAGGGCGCGCATGTGGGCGTCATTTATGAGCCGGATGCGGGGATGCGGGCGGAGGCCGCCAGATTGGCCCCCGATGCGCGCTTCCTCGAGAGCGTTGACGCGCTTTTGGCTGATCCGGCGGTCGAGGCTTTGGTCATCACCAGCCCCAACCATTTGCATTTGCCGCAGCTAGAGCAGATCGCGGAAGCTAGCCCGCGCCCAGTTCTGGTGGAAAAGCCCTTGTTCACTGACCCTGCCGATCTGGACCGGGTGCGGGCGCTGGGCCTGAGCGCGCCGGTCTGGGTGGCGATGGAGTATCGCTATATGCCGCCTGTGGCTGCCTTGATCGACGCAGCAGAGCAGGCAACAGGCGGGATCAAGATGCTGACCATACGCGAGCACCGCTTTCCGTTCTTGGCAAAGGTGGGCGACTGGAACCGCTTCAACGCGCAAACCGGCGGCACGCTTGTTGAGAAATGCTGCCATTTCTTCGACCTGATGCGCCATATCCTGCAAGATGATCCGGTGCGCATTGTCGCGTCTGGCGGGCAGGATGTGAACCATCTGGATGAGAGCTACGACGGCCAGACACCCGATATCTGGGACAATGCCTATGTGATCGTCGATTTCAAGCGTGGCGCGCGGGCCATGCTGGAATTGTGCATGTTCGCTGAAGGTGCGCGCTACCAAGAGGAAATCGCTGCCGTTGGCCCCAAGGGCAAGATCGAATGCCTTGTGCCGGGGCCGGGGCGGTTCTGGCCCGCGCATCTGGGCGAGCCGCCCGTGCCGCAACTGATTGAAAGCCCTCGCAGTCCCAAGGGCCCGCGCGCAATGGAAATTCCGGTGGATCCGGCGCTTCTGGCCGCTGGCGATCACAACGGCTCTACCTATTACCAACATGCTCGCTTTGCCGATGTCTTGCGCGGGCAGGGCGCGGTTGAGGTTTCGCTGGAGGATGGCATCTGGGCCGTGCTGATGGGGATGGCCGCGCAGGCCTCTGTCCAAACTGGCCGCGCCATGGCCATTTCAGAACGCGGCTTCACGCCGATCTGACGCCTTTGGGCTGGATTGGCGCGGGCTTTCGCGGTAGGGTTTGTCACAGACCCGGAAAACGGGCAAATCAGGCAACCCGAGCAGGACAGCCAAATGACGGAAATGGTCTACGGCACCACGCCTTTGCGCGTGGTAGATCCGATTCTGCCGCGCTGGTGGCGCACGATCGACAAGATGACACTGACATCGGTTCTATTGCTGATGGCGGTGGGTATATTGCTGGGGCTGGCGGCCTCGCCCCCCTTGGCGCAGCGCAATGGGTTGGACCCTTTCTATTATGTGCAACGCCAGGTCTTTTTTGGCGGCCTTGGGATCGGGGCGATGCTCTTGATTTCCATGGCATCGCCCGAGCGCATTCGCCGCTTTGCGACGATCGGATTCTTGGTCACGTTGACCGCCCTGATCCTGTTGCCTTTCTTGGGCACAGATTTCGGTAAGGGCGCGGTACGCTGGTATAGTTTCGGAATAGGCTCAATCCAGCCGTCGGAATTTCTGAAACCCATGCTTGCCGTTTTCGTAGCTTGGCTCATGGCGGCCAGTTCCGATGTCGGCGGTCCGCCCGGTCGCGCTATTTCCTTTGGCGTTACCCTTCTGGTCGTCGCGCTTTTGGTTATTCAGCCCGATTTCGGCCAAGCCGCGCTTGTGGCCGCCGGCTGGATGGTGATGTATTTCGTGGCAGGTGCGCCGATTGTTTTGCTGACCGGACTTGCGCTGCTGGTCGTCGCAGGCGGCTATGTCGCCTATCACAACTCGGAACACTTCGCCCGCCGCATCGACGGCTTTCTGGCCACAGAGGTCGATCCGCGCACCCAGATGGGCTATGCGCAAAACGCCATTTCGGAAGGCGGGTTCTTCGGTGCTGGCGTGGGCGAAGGCAGGGTGAAATGGTCGCTGCCTGATGCACATACCGATTTCATCATCGCGGTCGCAGCCGAGGAATATGGGTTGATCTTGGTCGTGTTCATAATCGGGCTGTATGCCACGATCCTGTTGCGCTCGCTGTTTCGGCTAATGCGCGAGCGGGATACCTTCATTCGCTTGGCGGGCACCGGAATCGTTGTTGTGTTCAGCTTGCAAGCCATCATCAATATGGGCGTGGCGGTGCGACTGCTGCCCTCCAAAGGCATGACTTTGCCACTTGTCAGCTATGGTGGATCGTCCTTGCTTGCGACAGGCATTGCAATCGGTATGCTTCTGGCACTCACGCGCCAACGCCCGCAGGGTGAGATTGGCGAGATCCTCTCGCGGCGCGGCTAGGGCAGGGGAGCAATCATGGCCAAGGCACCGCTAATCCTGATCGCGGCAGGCGGCACCGGGGGGCATATGTTCCCCGCGCAGGCGCTGGCAGAGGCGCTTCTGGCGCGCGGCTGGCGGGTGAAGCTGTCGACCG
>CAYNWX010000114.1:0-21330 GCA_964401005.1 uncultured Natronohydrobacter sp. | reverse complement strand
TCTTCCAGCGTGGGGGCGTTCTGGAAGCCCAGCACCACGATGGGGTTCGCGCCAGATTCGGCCATGCGGCGGGCGAATTGCACGCGCTGCGCAGCCGATTGCATTTCGATATCGCGGTATTCGCCGCCGGTTTCAGCTTTCCAACGCTCGGCCCCGTTATAGGCAGCCTCGTTGAAGGATTTGTCGAACTTACCACCAAGGTCGAAAATCAGCGCAGGGCCTTCGGCCATCGCCATGCCAGCGCCCAGCGCCAGCACGGATGCCGAAAGGGTCAGGGTTTTGAAGGATGTCATCATAGCTCTCCTGTTGAGATGCACGGCTGTTGCGCGCTTGGGTCTTGGGGAACACTCGCGGTTGGCCACGATTGCGGTCGATTAACCCCTTAAGCGCGCGCAGGGTCAACAGGAAAAACCTGCGCACATAGCGGTTAACTGCGAAGTGACCAAAGGTCAGGCCAGCTTGCATTCCAACAGCAGCGCATCGACTGCCACGCGGCCTGAACGCGGGTAATAGCCGCGCCGCAATCCCGCCTGCACAAAACCCGCGCGCGCATAGAGTGCACGCGCGGGAACATTGTCGGCGGCCACCTCCAGAAAGACGCGCCGAACGTCCCGCGCCCGCGCTTGCACCAAGGCCTCTGACAGTAGCGCTGCGCCAAGACCCTGCCCTTGTGCAACGGGCGCAACGGCAAATGTCAGGATTTCCGCCTCGTCCAGAATCACGCGCAGAAGGATGAAACCTTCGGGCCGCGCCACCAAGAGCGCGGCTGGGTCGGCGGCAAAGGCGGCAAGATCAGCAGCGGACCAAGGGTCACCGGGAAAGGCCGCCTTGTGGATTGCTGCCAACGCCTCTGGCGTCATGACAGCATGACCGGGCCAAGGTCGTTCGACGGGGCGGCATCTGGCGCGCGCAGATAAAGCGGCGCAGGGCGGGGTTGCGCAGTGCCAACCCGGCTTGCCGCGATCTGCGCAATCGCAACGGCCAAGGGCACTGCCAGAGCAAGCTGCAAAGACCCCAGCAGCGCCGCGCCTGTGCCGGTCACATGACCTGATATGACCAGATCGTCCAGCGCAGACAAGCTTGGGGCGCTGTCTGGGCCGAATTTTTGCACATAGACCATGCCACGCCGGGCATCCTCGACCACCGTCAGCGGGCGCGGCAGGCCATGGGCGCGCGCGTCGAACACGCTGACGCCGATGGCAGGCACACCAAGGCCCAGCGACAGCCCGCGCGCGGCGGCGACCGAGATGCGAATGCCAGTGAAATTGCCGGGGCCAATGCCGACGCCAATCGCCGCCAGATCGGACCACCTGGCCCCGCCCTGCGCCAAGACCTCTTCCAGAAGTGGCATCAGACGTTCGGCTTGGCCCTTGGCCATGTCTTCTTGCGCATGCGCCAGAACCCGGTCGCCCGACACCAAAGCGGCCGCGCAATGCGCGGCCGATGTGTCGAAACCCAAGACCAAGGCGTCAGACGGCAACGGGGCGCACCTCTGTCACTTCGGGAATGTAATGGCGCAGCAGGTTCTCGATCCCCATTTTCAGCGTCAGGGTCGAGGACGGACAACCCGCGCAAGCGCCCTTCATGTGCAGGTAGACCACACCGCGTTCAAACCCATGGAACGTGATGTCGCCGCCATCTTGCGCAACCGCAGGGCGCACGCGGGTATCCAGAAGCTCCTTGATCTGGCCCACAATCTCGCTATCCGGCCCGTCATGCGCCATATGACCCGATTGCGCAGCCCCCTCAACGGCGGGCGCACCCGACTGGAAATGCTCCATGATCGCACCCAGAATCTCGGGCTTCAGGTGCTGCCAGTCCAGATCCTCGGCCTTCGTCACGGTGATGAAGTCGAGGCCCAAGAACACCCCCGTCACCCCCTGCACGGCGAACAGGCGCGACGCCAAGGGCGACGACCCAGCCGTGTCGGCATACGGGAAATCCGCCGTGCCCACTTCCATCACGTCCTGACCGGGGATAAATTTCAGCGTAGCCGGGTTCGGGGTGCTTTCGGTCTGGATGAACATGAGTAAACTCCTTGGTGTTAGGTGGCATATGCGCCCTGCCCCCCAACCTGTCAAGGCCGCGACCTTGACAGCGCCCGCGCCCCCGCGCAGCTTGGGGCGACGTTCTGAAAGGCCATTCCATGCACTTCGCTTCCGACAACACTTCCGGCGTGCCCGATGCCATTCTGGACGCAATTCACGACGCAAATGCAGGCTTTGCAATGGGCTACGGGGCAGACCGGTATATGGACGCCCTGCGCGGGCGCATCCGCATTCTGTTCGAAGCCCCAAAGGCAGAGGTGTTCCTCGTCTCGACAGGTTCTGCCGCCAATGCTCTGGCCTGTGCCAGCCTCTGCCCGCCTTGGGGCGCGATCTATTGCCACCGGCTGGCGCATATAGAGGTGGACGAATGCGGCGCGCCGGAATTCTTCACCGGCGGCGCGAAGCTGACGCATGTGGACGGGACGGACGGCAAGATCGACCCTGACGCTTTGGCGCGGGTCTTGGCGCAATCGGGAAAGGGCGTCGTGCATCATGTGCAACCGGGGATGGTCAGCGTAACCAACCTGACCGAATGCGGCACGCGCTATTCGGTGGCAGAAATTGCTGCGCTGTCGGGCATCGCTCATGCCAACGGCCTGCCCGTGCATCTGGACGGCGCGCGCTTTGCCAATGCGCTGGCCGCCGAAGGGTGCGCGCCCGCCGACATGACATGGCGCGCGGGTGTCGACGTGCTGTGCTTGGGCGGCACGAAAAACGGGCTGATGGGGGTGGAGGCGGTCGTGTTTTTTGACCCGGCGAAAGCGTGGGAATTCCAGTTGCGGCGCAAACGTGGCGGGCATCTGCCGTCGAAACATCGCTATCTTTCGGCGCAGATGCTGGCATGGCTGGAGGGCGATCTGTGGCTGGACCTTGCGCGCCATGCCAACGCGATGGCCGCGCGGCTGGAGGCCGGGCTGGCAGAGCAAGCAAAGATCGCCTATCCGCGCGGCGGCAACATGCTGTTTGCCACTTGGCCGCGCAGCGGGCATGACCGGCTGCAAGCGGCAGGCGCGGAATATTACCTCTGGCCCGACTATGCCACTTGGGACGACCCCGACCCGATCGGCGCACGGCTTGTGACAAGCTGGTCAACCACCGAGGCCGACGTGGACCGCTTCCTCGCCACGCTCGCAGGGCAAAACGCGCTTCCATCCGGCGCGGCGCTTGGCTAGAGGAAACGCCATGACACAACTCACTCTCCCCCGCCCCGACGATTGGCATTTGCACCTGCGCGATGGTGCGATGCTAGAAGGCATTGCGCCCGAGAGCGCGCGCCACTTCGCCCGCGCGATCATCATGCCCAACCTTGTGCCGCCCGTGGTGACAGGCGCGCAGGCGGCGGACTATCGTGAGCGTATCTTGCGCGTGACGGGCGACGGCTTCACCCCGCTGATGACGCTTTACCTGACCGAGGAGACCGACCCGGCGGACGTGGTCACAGCGCACCGCGACGGGATCATCACGGCGGTCAAGCTATACCCGGCAGGCGCGACCACCAATTCGGCCAGCGGTGCGCGCGATTTCGACAAGGTGCGCCCGGTGCTGGAGGCTATGGCGGAAGCGGGCGTGCCGCTCTGTTGCCATGGCGAGGTGACGGACGCGGACATCGACATCTTCGACCGCGAGGCGGTGTTCATCGACCGCGTTCTGGACCCCATTCGCCGCGCCACGCCGGGGCTGCGGGTGGTGATGGAGCATATCACGACCGCCGACGCCGTGGCCTATGTCCAAAGCCAGCCTGAAAACCTAGGCGCCACGATCACGACGCACCACTTGGTTATCAACCGCAACCACATCCTCGTGGGCGGTATCAAGCCGCATTACTACTGCTTGCCCGTGGCCAAGCGCGAAAGCCATAGGCTTGCGCTGGTGCAGGCTGCCACCTCTGGCGATGCGCAGTTTTTCCTTGGCACCGACAGCGCCCCGCACACGGACGACGCCAAGGAAAACGCTTGCGGCTGCGCGGGGTGCTTTACAGCGACCAACACCATGTCCATCCTTGCGCATGTGTTCGACGCAGCGGGGGCTTTGGACAAACTGGAAGCCTTCGCCAGCCTCAACGGGCCAGCTTTCTACCATCTGCCGGTGAACGCCGACACGATCACGCTGGAGAGATCTGACGCCCCCGTCGCCTACCCCGCCAAGATCGAGACCGGCGCCGGTCCCGTGACCGTATTCGACCCCGGTTTCCCGCTGCATTGGCGCGTTGTCTGAAAGGTTTCCCGATGATCCCCACCACCTACCCCGACCGCGCCACTGCCGCCCGCCTGACTGCGCGGATGCTTTTGGACATCAAGGCCGTGCATTTCAACGCGACAGAACCTTTCACTTTCGCCAGCGGGCTGAAAGCGCCAACCTATATCGACTGCCGCAAGCTGATTTCCTTCCCGCGTATTCGCAGCACGCTGATGGATTTCCTGACCTGCCGCGTGCTCGAAGATGCGGGGATGGAGGCGTTCGACAACATCGCGGGCGGGGAAACTGCGGGCATTCCCTTTGCCGCTTTGGTGGCGGAACGCATGGCGCTGCCCATGACCTATGTGCGCAAAAAACCCAAGGGCTACGGGCGCAATGCTCGGATTGAAGGGGCGATGAGTGAAGGCCAGCGTGTGCTGCTAGTCGAAGACCTGACCACCGATGGCGGCTCGAAACTGTCCTTCGTCGATGCGATCCGCGACACGGGTGCCGAATGCGCGCACACGGCGGTGATCTTCTACTATGGCATATTCCCCGAAACAGAGCCGCGATTGGCCGCGCATGGCGTGAAGCTGCATTACCTGTGCACATGGTGGGACGTGCTGACGGAAGCGCGGCGGGAAAGCGATTTCGACACCGCCACGTTGGACGCGGTCGAGGGCTTCTTGAAAGCCCCGCGCGACTGGGGCCAATCCTGACACGCGCGAATGTGACCAGACCAGCAAGTCTGCGCCTTGTGCCCAAGGCGACCTTGGCGCAAGCTGTTCCTATGCGTTTGCGTTCCGCCCTGCTGGCCCTTCTGATGGTCTTGATGCTGCCCTTGGGCGCGCTGAATGCGTGGGTTCCGGTTTTGCCTGATACCGCGCCACACAGCATCCAGACCGGCACCCAGAGCAATGTCCAATCCCCACGCACCTGCCGGAGTGCGTTCTTGCCGGGGGCAAGCTGCGCGGAATTCCTGGATCATGCCACACAGCCAGAGGCGACCGCACCGCGCGGATCGGATTGGCTGAAGCAGCTGGCGCGGATTTGGTCGATGCAGGACCATCCCGCCCCGCCCCAAGGACCACCCCGGACAGTGTGACATGTTCGCGGCGCATTCTGCGCTAAACCTTGTCATATCCCGAAGGTTTCTTCATGCTTACCCGCAGAGCTTTCACCGCATCAGCGGTGGCGCTTGGCCTATCAGCCTGCGCTAAACCCATCCCTGTTTCCACCACGCGCGCCGTAGCCGCGCCACCTTTGCACCCGCCCTTACCTGCGTTTTACAACGCGATCACGGACGAGCCATACCCGGTGCCCGCCATCGCGCCCGGAAGCTTGCCGCCGCATCATTGGCGGCAAAACGTGCCAAACCCATGGCCCGACAAGCCGCATGGCACCATCATCGTGGATCCCGACGCGGGCAACCTTCATTTCGTGCAGGATCGTGACACCGCGCTGCGCTACGGCGTCAGCGTCGGGGCCGAGGGCTTTTCTTGGTCCGGCACGGCGCGATTGCAATTTTGCCGCGCTTGGCCGCGCTGGAAAGTGCCAGAGGTGATGATTGCACGACAGCCGGATCTCGAGCCTTTTTCGGTCGCCAATGGCGGGATGGCCCCCGGCCCCGACAACCCGATGGGTGCGCGCGCGCTGTATCTGTTCCAAAACGGCGAAGACACTCTCTACCGCATCCATGGTGGGGCCGAGGCGCGCCATATTGGGCATGCAGTGTCGTCAGGCTGTATTCGGCTGCTGGACCAAGATGTCATCCATCTGCACGGCATTGCCCGTCATGGCGCAGATGTGATCGTGCTGCCCTCGCTCGCGCCCAAAGGGCTGACATCGGTCTATTGACGCCACAAAACGGCCTTGAGGGCGGCATTCAAAGCCCTCAAGGTCGCAATTTATAAAAAAGCTTGTCAGGCGGCAGTCAGCAACGTCATAAAAGTGTCATCACTCTGTAACGTTGCCGTCAAACAACGCCCTTACATGCAGCGTCACACAAAAACCTATGGGGAGACTACCATGTCCAAATTCCTGACCACGGTTGCAGCTGCCGCGTTGCTGGCCCTGCCTGCTACCGCGTTCGAAATCGACAGCCGCTATACCGATGCCGATGGCGACCTGATCGCAGACATCCCGACCGACGAATCCGAGTGGCTGGACCCGTCGACACTGATCTTCGCTTATACCCCGGTCGAAGACCCTGCAGTTTATGCCGAAGTATGGCAACCTTTCCTTGACCATATGGCGGAAGTGACTGGCAAAGAAGTTCAGTTCTTCCCCGTGCAGTCAAACGCCGCCCAGATCGAAGCAATGCGCGCAGGCCGTCTGCATGTCGCAGGTTTCAACACCGGGTCCAACCCGCTGGCCGTGGCCTGTGCAGGCTTCCGCCCCTTTACGATGATGGCGCGCGCAGACGGTTCTTTCGGGTATGAGATGGAAATCATCACCTATCCCGGTTCCGGCATTTCCAGCGTCGAGGACATCAAGGGCCGTCAGTTGGCGTTCACCTCGGAAACCTCGAACTCTGGCTTCAAGGCCCCGTCGGCTATTCTGGCGTCGGAATTCGACATGATCCCCGAGCGCGATTTCACCCCCGCCTTCTCTGGCGCGCATGACCAGTCGATCCTGGGTGTGGTCAACAAGGATTATGATGCCGCTTCGATCGCCAACTCGGTGCGCAAGCGCATGATCGCCCGCGACGTGATCTCGGAGGATGGCTACGAGATCGTTTACACCTCGCAGACCTTCCCGACCACGGGTTACGGCACCGTCTACAACCTGCATCCCGACCTTCAGGAGAAGGTGAAAGAAGCCTTTGAAACCTTCGTTTGGGAAGGCACTTCGATGGAAGAAGAGTTCAAGAACTCGGGCGAAGCACAGTTCATCCCGATCACCTTCCAGGAAAACTGGGCTGTGATCCGTCAGATCGACGAAGCAAACGGCGTCAGCTACACCTGCAACTAAGGTTTGCTGGCACGATGACCCAAGACAGGCAGGGTTCGCCCTGCCTGTTCTTTACTGTTTGAAAAGGGCGCAAGATGCTGAAAATCGACGGTCTGGGCAAGACCTACAAAACGGGTGACAAGGCGCTGAGCGATGTGTCTTTCGAAATCCCGAAGGGCGAGGTTCTGGGGCTGATCGGCCCGTCTGGAGCGGGTAAATCCACGCTTATCCGCTGCATCAACCGCCTTGTTCAGCCCACCACGGGCAAGGTGCTGCTGAACGACCTGAATATCACGGGCCTGCGCACCGGAGAATTGCGCCGCGCGCGCCGCCGCATTGGCATGATCTTTCAGGAATACGCGCTGGTCGAACGCCTGACGGTCATGGAAAACGTGCTGTCGGGGCGCTTGGGCTATGTCGGGTTCTGGCGCAGCTTCCTGCGCAAATATCCGGCGGCCGATATTGCCAATGCCTACCGCCTGCTGGACCGCGTTGGGCTGATGCAACATGCCGACAAGCGCGCCGACGCGCTGTCGGGCGGGCAGCGGCAGCGTGTGGGGATTGCACGCGCCTTGGCGCAAGACCCCGAACTTCTGCTGATTGACGAGCCGACCGCCAGTCTTGACCCGAAAACCAGCCGCCAGATCATGCGCCTGATTGTCGAGATTTGCCGCGAACGTGGCCTACCCGCGATTATTAACATCCACGATGTGGTTCTGGCGCAGCAATTCAGCGACCGCATCATCGGCCTGCAAGCTGGGCGCGTGGTGTTTGACGGACCACCGTCCGAGCTGACAGAAGATGCGCTGACGCTGATCTATGGCGCAGAGGACTGGACCGCCATGCGCAAAGGTGCCGCCGAAGATGCTGAGGCAGAGGCCGAAGAACAAGCCGAAGCCGCAAAGATGATGAGCGCACTATGAGCGACGCCACCTATCCGACCCGGTGGCGCAAGCCGCCCATGATGGTGAAATCGCGCTTCTGGCGCATTGCCCTGACCCTTGGCGCGATCATCTACCTTGTTCTGGCGTTGGGCACCATCGAAGTGAACTACACCCGCGTGGTCGAAGGTCTGTCGCGCGCGCAACGCTTTGTTGCAGGGTTCCTGCAACCCGATTTCACCTCGCGTTCGCGCGATATCTGGATCGGGATTGCCGAAAGCCTGACCATGACCTTCACCTCTACCGTGGTGGGGGTGCTGATTTCCATTCCCATCGGGCTGGGGGCCGCGCGCAATATCGCACCGCGCGTGGTCTACTTGGTCTGCCGCAGCATCATTGCCGTCAGCCGGTCGCTGCAAGAGGTGATCATCGCCATCTTCTTCGTGGCGCTTTTCGGCTTCGGGGCCTTCGCGGGATTTCTGACCCTGTCTTTTGCCACGATTGGCTTCATCGGCAAGCTTCTGGCCGAAGAGATTGAAGATATTGACGAAAAACAGGCCGAAGCGATCCGGGCCACCGGCGCAAGCTGGGTACAACTGGTCAATTACGGCATTCAGCCACAGATCATGCCGCGTCTGATCGGGTTATCGCTCTATCGTCTGGACATCAATTTCCGCGAATCCGCCGTGATTGGCATTGTCGGCGCGGGCGGTATTGGCGGCACGCTGAACACCGCTTTGGGACGGTATGAGTATGACACGGCAGGCGCGATTCTGCTGATTATCATCGCGATTGTTATGGTGGTAGAGTATTCCTCTGGCTACTTGCGGAGGTTCCTGAAATGAGCGTTGCAAGCACGGAAACGCCCATCTGGCGCCACCGCACCACTGGCACCCGCCTTGCAATGTGGGCGGGCTGGCTGGCCTGTGTGGCCCTGTTCGTCTGGTGCTGGGAGATGATGACCGAACGCACCATCTGGGCCTTTGTCTATGATGCGCCGGTGGCCGCGAACGACCTTCTGGGCCGTGCTTTTCCGCCGAAATGGGGCTATATCGACAGCTTGCTCTGGCCCTTGTGGGACACGATGAACATCGCCACGCTGGGCACCTTGCTGGGCATTGTAATGGCGGTGCCGTTGGCCTTCATGGCGGCGTCGAACACAACCCCATCGCGCCACATACTGCGCCCGATAGCCCTGTTCATCATCGTGGCGTCGCGCTCGATCAACTCGCTGATCTGGGCGCTTTTGCTGGTGTCCATCCTTGGGCCGGGCATTCTGGCCGGGATCATTGCCATCGGTCTGCGCTCGGTCGGGTTTATCGGAAAGCTGCTTTACGAAGCGATTGAGGAAACCGATGTGAAGCAGCTCGAAGCTGTAACCGCGACGGGTGCCAGCCAAGCGCAGATCCTGAATTACGCCATCGTACCGCAGGTGCTGCCCAGCTTCTACGGTATCAGCGTGTTCCGCTGGGACATCAATATCCGCGAAAGCGCCATTCTGGGGCTGGTGGGCGCAGGTGGCATCGGGCTGCAATTGCAAGCCAGCATGAGCGTGCTGGCGTGGAACCAGGTCTCGCTGATCCTGCTGGTCATTCTGGGCACGGTCGTGGTCAGCGAATGGGTGTCAGCAAAAGTGCGCCACGCGATCATCTGATCCGTGGCCCAAGCCACAGACAAAAACTGCCGCGCCCAAAAGGTGCGGCAGTTTTGGTGCTACGGGTCAGGTCAGACCATCTGTGTCCAACAGGTGGCGACCCTTGGCGTCTTCCACCTCGATCACCCACAGGTCGCGGTCAAAGCCGCGCTGGCGGGTGATGGCGGCGTCGACATCGGGTTCCGGCCCGTCGATCAGCACCTCCCACACCCGCGCGTCCTGTGCGAAATCGTAGCGGCGCAGATAGGCGCGCGCGGTCCCGTCTAGAAGCGCCAGTTTGACCAACACCGCGCCTGCCGTGGTGTCGCCCTTGGCGGTGACATAGGCCGGCAGACCGGCCAGTTGCAGCCGGTGCAGATAGGCCGCAACCCAGAGGCCTGTTGCCAGCCGCGCGTCACTCATGCGTTGCCGTCGCGGAACTCCAACCCCATCTCGGAATAGCGCTCGGCTTCTTCCATCCAGTTCTCGCGCACTTTCACTTGCAGGAACAGATGCACCGGGCGGCCCAGAAATTCCGAAATCTCTGCCCGCGCGGCGGTGGAAATGGCCTTGATCGTCTCACCCTTATGGCCCAGCACAATGCCCTTATGCCCGTCGCGCAGGACGTAGATTGTCTGGTCGATGCGGGCGGAGCCATCGTCGCGCTCTTCCCAATTCTCGGATTCGACCGTCAATTGGTAAGGCAGTTCTTCATGCAAGCGCAGGGTCAGCTTTTCGCGCGTCATTTCAGCGGCGATCATGCGCATGGGCAGATCGGCGATCTGGTCCTCGGGATACAGCCATGGGCCTTCGGGCAGTTGCGTGGCCAGCCAGCGGCGCAAATCGTCCACCCCATGCCCGCGCTCGGCGGAGATCAGGAAGGTCTGCGCGAAAGGATAGGCGTCGTTTAGCTTGGCGGTCAGCGCCAAGAGCGCCTCGGATTTCACGCGGTCGATCTTGTTGATGGCCAGCGCCACGATCTGCTTGGGCCGCACCCGCTCGCGCAATGTGTCGAGGATGGTGTGCACCCCGTCAGTCAGGCCGCGATGCGCTTCCACCAGCAGCACGATCACATCGGCATCCGCCGCCCCGCCCCAAGCCGCGGCAACCATGGCGCGGTCCAGACGGCGGCGCGGGCGGAACAAGCCCGGCGTGTCGACAAAGATCAGTTGCGCGTCGCCCTCTAACGCCACGCCGCGAATACGGGTGCGCGTGGTCTGCACCTTGTGCGTGACAATGCTGACCTTGGCCCCGACCATGCGGTTGGTCAGTGTGGATTTGCCAGCATTCGGCTCGCCGATCAGGGCAATGAAGCCCGCGCGTGTTGTCATGAACTATGCCCCATCTGCACTTGGTTGCCGCCTTTAGCCGGTTTACCGCCGACACGCTAGAGAAGATAGCCCTGCCTTGGTCAAGGCATGGCTGCGCAATCCGACCATAGTTGCGCCAAATTTGTGACCCGAAGCCAAGTTAAAAAAAGACAGTATTTTTAAACGATGTAAGGCGATGTTCAGAGCACCGAAATCAGATTTTGAAGCAGCTTCTCAACATCGGGTGGGTTTGGCCACCGGATCGATGACAGATTACCCGGGTTTTGACTGGCTGCGGATATTCCTCGCCTCTGCAGTGTTCTGGGTTCATGCAGGATCGGTTCAGAAGTTCGACTTTGCGGGCGACTTGTTCGTGCAGATCTTTTTTGCGCTTAGCGGCTTTCTGATCGGCGGCATTATCCTACGCATGACCAAGGCCGATCTGCCGCGATTTTCCTACAATCGCACCATCCGCATTTGGTTACCCTTCTTCGCGGCGGTCGGGGTGCTGTATTCGGCCGCCTATCTGAAAGAAGGCTTCGCGCCCTATTTCTGGCAAAGCTTGGCATATGACCTGACCTTCACACATAACTTGTTCATTGAAAAAACTCCCGAGGTGATCGCTGCCCTGCCAATGCATGGCACGGGGTCGCATTTCTGGTCCATTGCGGTGGAAGAGCAATTCTACCTGATGGCCCCGCTTCTGATTATCTTCGTGCCGCTGGCGAAATACTGGTTTGCCTGGGTCTTTATCGCGATCATCGCGACCGTGTTCGGCATGTGGTACGGCAGCGTTGCGGCAGGGGTTCTGGGCGCGATGCTGCAAAAGCGCTTCGGAAACTGGCATGTGCATCCTGTCGCGACACTGGCCTTGGTTTCGATTGCGGCAATCATAGCCTTTTGCTGGGCCAACGACATTTTCGAATACCGTTACATGGTTCCCATTCTGGCGATCGCTGTGGTGCTACTTTTCGCGCGGCCCGGTCTGCGCACGCCATTCAGCATGTGGGTGGGGGGCATTTCCTTTCCAATGTATCTGAACCATTGGATCGGATTGTTCGTGGCTGGGGCCATTGCCAGTCGGATCCCCGGTATCGGAGTATTGGCAGCCGATCTTGTCGGATTTGCCTTGTCGATCTTGGTCGCAGCCTGCGCCTTCAGGCTGATAGATCAGAACCTCTACACCTACAGGTCTAAGTGGTACAGACCAGCGCTGGGTTACATCGCGATCATCTCTGTTTATGCACTGATGGCAGTGGGATTAGCGCTTGGGCTTTATGTTATTGGGCCGCTGACCGAAGCGCCTGCCGGCGCCTAGCCCCCCGCGAAGCGCGGTCAGTCCGAAGTCCCAAGCTGCGCCAGCAGCGTGCTTGCGGCCTGTTGCTCTGCATGGCGCTTGTTGCCAGCCTCTGCTTGCGCCGCTTGGCCTGTCTCTAGGCGAACCTCTATCGTAAAGATCGGGGCATGGTCAGGGCCAGAGCGGCTGATCTCGGTGTAGCTTGGTAACGCCAATCCGCGTGCCTGTGCCCATTCTTGCAACAGCGTTTTTGCATCGCGCGAATCTGCGTCGACAAGATCAATGCGCTTATCCCAAAGGGTCAGGATCACATCGCGAGCCACAGCGAAACCCGCATCCAGATACACCGCCGCAATGACAGCTTCCAGTGCATCGCCCAACACAGCTTGCTTGCGCCGCCCACCTGACAACATCTCGGAGCGCCCCAGTTTGAGAACTGAACCAAGGTCAATCTCGCGCGCGATTTCGGCGCAGGTTTCCTTGCGGACCAGCGCGTTGAAGCGCGGGGCCAGCTGACCTTCGCGCGCTGCGCGATCGGCTGCCAAAAGCGCCTCGGCCATCACAAGGCCCAAAACTCGGTCGCCCAAGAATTCCAACCGCTGGTTATCGGGGCGGGTGGGCGTGGAAATCGAAGGATGGGTCAGCGCTCGCATAAGCAATTCGGGGCGGTCGAATGTATGGCCCAACCGCTCCATGAAAAGTGTCAACTCGCGCGATGGCTTCACTGTAATCTCTCGAAGAAGCGGTCTGACCGCCACGTCCAGAACATGTAGAGCGAACGTCCCTCGGCCGAGAACATGACATATCGCGCCCGCCCGATTAGATGGTCAAACGGCACGAACCCTACCCCGCCCACGCTGCGCGGCATCCGGCTGTCGAGCGAGTTGTCACGGTTATCGCCCATGAAGAAGAACTCGCCTTCCGGCACGGTAAAGACCGGCGTATTATCTGCTGCACCGGTGCTGGTAATGTTCAGAACCGGATAGCTGACCCCATTCGGCAATGTCTCGATCACCCGCGATTTCAAGCAATCACCGCCCTCGCCCACCGGCGCGTTCTCGCATCGCGGAAATTGGCGTGACGACCCTTGGCGCGCGTATTCCTCGACAAAATTGCCCGCCGGTTCCTGAGGCACGGGTTCGCCGTTGAGGATGACCTGTCCATTCTGCACCTGAACCGTGTCACCCGGCAGACCGATCAAGCGTTTGATGTAATCTGCTCCGGTGCCGGGATGGCGGAATACGACGATGTCACCGCGTTCCGGATCGGACGCGAAAATGCGGCCCGAGAAGGGGCACATCGCAAACGGGCACGAATAGCGCGAATAGCCATAAGCCATCTTGTTAACGAACAGGAAATCGCCAATCAGCAGATTTTCCTTCATAGACCCGGACGGAATCCAGAAGGGTTGGAAGAACAATGTCCGGAACAGACCCGCGATCAGCAGGGCATAGATGATCGTCTTGACGTTCTCCCAAAGCCCGTCTTTCTTGCCGTCACTGCTTGCCATGCGCGCGATGCCCAATGCTAGATGCTTTGGGCGCTTCATGCGGGGGGGCGCGCGTGAAGTCAAGCGCACTTGGCGGCCCGATTACGCCGCAAGGCCATGGTTGGCGTGATCGTGAGGCCAAGACCTGCACACAAGCTTCGCGGTCAATTCGGTCAGTTTCAGCAGCGTAAATGGAGCGGTGTCACACAACCCGAGACGCTCAGCCCTTTGCGAAGACAGGGCAGCCTCGTCGCGAGCATAAATTGTCTGACAGCATCCAAGATCGTACCAGAGATTGGCCAATCCGTCTGCTTCAAAGACACAAGCAACAGTCCCTAGCGCGTTGATTTTCCTTGTATACTTCCGAATACAGAACTTTTTTTTCCTGCAAAGCCTTAATATCCAAGGCAAATTCATGTCCGCAACGAAATTACGTAGAATTAGCCATTGACGAAACAAAAATATAAACGATCTTGCGAACACACCATCGGCGGGCATGTTACAAATCTGTCTTTCAGCTTGAAGTCAGGATTGCCGTACGGTGGCCATAGAACATTGCATGAGGGATGGGGGCCATGTTGAAGTCTATTTTGGTGCCGGTGCGCGGGGATGGCATGGTCGCCACCGTGCTGGCCCATGCGGCAGAGCTGGCCAAGCAGCATGATGCGCAAGTCAATGTCGTACATTGCAGGGTGCAACCCAACGATCTTATCCCGCAAGGCGTTCCTTTAAACGACTTTGCCAAGAAGGTTATGATGGATCAAGCCATCGAGCTTGCGAACCGTCAAGAAGACCATTTGCGCGGTGTGCTGCACAGGCTGGCGCGCGATTTCGGTCTGTCAGAAGACGCTGCGGAAGACGGAAAGGCGCTGTGCACCTTTACCGAAGAACCGGGGCGTATGGCCGATGTGGTCAAGCATGCGGGCAGGCTGTCTGACCTGATTGTCTTGCCCAAGCCGCAGCGTGAGCGGAACTTGGGCCAAAGCTCTTTGAAATCGGCACTTTATGGTGCTGGGCGGCCGGTCCTGATTTGTCCGCCTCTTGCGCAACCCGATGCAAGTTTTGCCCAGCATGTCGCCATTGGCTGGAATGGATCGCTTCCTGCCGCACGCGCCGTTGCCTCGTCCTTGGACATTGTGAACGCTGCCAAGCGCGTCAGTATTCTGACCGGGGGAAAATTGCAGCCCCATGGCCCGACGGTCGAGGAATTGGTCGCCTATTATGCGTTGCGCGGTGTAAATGCAGATGTCGTGACCTTCGAAGGCAAAGACCCTGCCAAAGAGTTGTTGGCAACTTGCAAAAGCATCGGGGCAAGCCTGCTTGTAACAGGGGCTTACAGCCACAGCCACGAAACCGAGATGCTCTTGGGCGGGAATACGCAGCGAATTGTCGATAGCACGGAAATGCCAGTCCTTATGGCACATTGATGCGCGACTTGATCGTTCAGCGCCGTGAGGGGTGGCGCTACGTTTAGCCGACTTAGTGGTCGCGCCCAGCGCGACGAAATCAGCCCGGAGCATTCGGGCATTCAGGGAGGAGACCCACATGAAACTGACCAAGAGAGTATTCCTTGCACTCGCCGCAAGCAGCACGATTGCGACGCTGCCGATGACGGCTGTCGCCCAAGATTGGGAGCCCCGCCGCCCCATCGACTTTACCATCATGGCCGGTCCCGGCGGTGGCGCAGACCAGATCGCGCGCTTCATCCAGTCGGTTGTCGAAGCCGGTGACATGACCAACCGCCCGCTGATCCCGACCAACCGTGGCGGTGGTTCTGGCGCGGAATCGCTTCTGCACCTGAAAGATGCGCGCGACCCCGATCACACGTTGATGGTGACGCTGAACTCGTTCTACACCACACCGATCCGTCAGGAAGGCCTTGGCGTTGATATCGAAACCTTCTCCCCGATCACCATGATGGGCGTCGACCCCTTCGTTCTGTGGGTGCATAAGGATTCCGGCATTACAACCTTCGAAGAATTCGTGGCCAAGGTGCAGGAAATGAACGGTGAATACGTCATGGGCGGCACCGGCACGGGGCAAGAAGATTCGATCGTGATCGCCTATATGTCGAGTGCCTATGGCCTCGACATCAACTACATCCCGTTCGATGGTGGCGGTGCCGTGGCAGCAGCACTGGCGGGTCAGCAGATTATGGCAACCGTGAACAACCCCGCAGAAGCCAAGGGCTTCTACGAATCTGGTGATTTTCTGCCAATCCTCAGCTTTTCAGACGAGCGTATGGAGGCGTTTCCCGACGTTCCTACGCTCAAGGAAAAGGGACAAGACTTTTCTTACTACAACCAGCGGGCCATTGTCGGCGCACCCGGCATGACCCCGGAAGCCGCCGCCTATTACCGCGAGGTTTTCGGGCAGGTCTATGACAGCGAGCAGTGGCAGAACTACCTTGTCTCGGAAAGCCTGTCGCCCCTGCCGATGGATGAAGCAACGACCCGTGCTTACTGGTCGACCCAAGTCGCCAACCATCGTCAGCTTCTGGCTGATATCGGCAACTAAGCAATAAGCAGGAAAGAGGGCAGATATGCGCCAAGGTGAGATTTCTGTGGCTGGGCTTCTTGCCCTCTTTTCGATCTACCTGATGTGGAAGGCCACCGAGCTTCCCATCGGGTATATCAGCGGACGCGGTCCGGGGGGCGGGTTCTGGCCCTTCTGGCTGTCGCTGGCCATGCTGCTTAGCTGTGTGGCCATCGCATTCAACTGGTGGCGCGGGAAAACCCCCGCGTCTCGCTCTGACGAACCGTTTATGGATAGTTTCGGCTGGCTGACGCTGCTGAATGTCGGTGGCGGCGTGGTTGCCTTTGTCGCGCTTATCTCTGTCGTGTCGATGTATGGCGCGATTGCTCTGTTCTTGCTCTATTACCTGCGTTTTCTGGGACGGCATTCATGGCCGTTGACCTTGGCCATCTCGATCTTGCTGCCGATCGGGCTGTTTTTCTTCTTCGAAGCCGTGATGCTGATCTCCATGCCGCAGGGCATGTCTTTCACGCAGCCCTTCTTCGACGTGATGTACGACATCATTTATTGACTCCCCAAAACCGAAGGTTCCCATGGAAGTCCTTAGTTTTCTGATCGACGGCATCTTTCTGGCGCTAGAGCCGACCAACCTGATCTTGATCGTCATCGGCGTTACGGTGGGGCTGTTCATTGGCGCAATGCCCGGTCTTGGGTCTGTCAACGGTGTGGCCATACTGTTGCCCATCACCTTCCTTGTGCCCCCGGCTTCTGCCATCATCTTCCTTGCGGCCATTTATTACGGCGCAATGTATGGCGGGGCGATTTCGTCGGTCACGCTGGGCATTCCCGGTGCTTCCACCGCCGTGGCGACCACGTTTGATGGGCGGCCCTTGGCACTGCAAGGTCGCGCAAGCCTCGCCTTGGTGACGGCGGCGCTGGCATCTTTCGTGGGTGGCACGGTTGCGACTATCTTTTTCACGTTTTTTGCGCCGGTTCTGGCCTCTGCCGCGCTATCCTTTGGGCCGCCAGAGATTTTCGCGCTTATGTTGTTGGCCTTTGCCACCTTCGTGGGCCTGAGCGGCGATGACGTGCCCAAGACCATCTTCTCGATCTGTCTTGGTCTGGTTCTGGCGACCGTGGGTTTTGATACGATTTCTGGCGCGCCGCGGCTCGTGCTGTTCGAAATAGACGGGTTCTTACGCGGCATCGGCTTTATCGTGCTGGCGATCGGTGTCTACGGTATTGGCGAAATGCTCTGGACCATTGAGCAGACACGCGGCGAGGTGACGACCACAAACCCCAAAATGACCGCGAGGGGCATGGCATCTGACGCGAAAGAGGCTGTCCAGCGCGGCTGGAAGGGCACCTGGATCGGGTCGTTCATCGGGTTTTTCGTGGGCATTCTGCCTGCCGCTGGCGCGACACCCGGCTCGCTTATGTCTTACGGTGTGGCCAAGATGCTGTCGCGCAACCCCGAGGAATATGGTCGTGGCTCTCCCGATGGGGTGGCGGCACCCGAAGCGGCGAACAACTCGGCCTCGACCGGGTCCATGCTGCCGATGCTGACGCTGGGGATTCCCGGCTCGCCCACCACAGCAATCTTGCTGGGCGGCATGGTGATCTGGGGCCTTGTGCCCGGCCCGCGCCTGTTCGTGGATGAAACCGAATTCGTCTGGGGTCTGATCGGGTCTTTCTACATCTCGAATATCGCGGCGCTTGTGATCAACTTGGCCTTCATCCCGTTGTTTATCTGGATGCTCCGGATGCCGTTCACAATTCTTGCACCGCTAATTTTCGTGCTGTCCATCATCGGCGGTTATGCGGCCTCTCGCAGCATGCATGATCTGTGGCTGATCGTGATCTTCGGCCTTGCAGCTTTCTTCCTGCGCAAGTTCGACTATCCGCTGGCGCCGGCGGTGCTGGCCATCGTGCTGGGGCCGATTGCCGAACCAACTTTGCGCCAGTCGCTCTTGCTGTCCTCGGGCGATCCGATGATCTTCTTCAACCGCCCGATCGCGGGACCCATCACGGTCGTGGCGATCATCCTGATTCTGCTTCCTGCCCTGAAATACTTGCGCCGCAAGAAGCCTGTGGCAAAAGGCTAAATGCGGTTCCAAAACCTGAAGCACCTGCTTCGTCAAAGACCAACAGAATGAGAGAGACCCGATGCACACAATCGCCGAGCTGATCGAGCAGCATCCTGACACCGCCAATGCCATCGGCGCTCCGGGCCGGGAGTGGATGACCTTCGGCCAATTCAAGGCACTGGCGCTGGCCGTGCGCGCCTCGTTGCGCGGCGCAGGTGTAGGGGCGCAGGACCGCGTGGCCATCGTGTTGCCCAACGGTCCTGAAATGGCCGCAGCGTTCATCACGGTCGCGCAATCCGCCACCACCGCGCCGCTGAACCCGGCCTACAAGGAAGATGAGTTCGCCTTCTACCTAGAAGACCTGAAAGCCAAGGCGATCATCGTTGAAGCGGGCTATACCGGCCCTGCCCGTGCTGCTGCCGACCGGTTTGGCCTGACCGTTCTGGAATTGACCGCCACAGAACCCGCGGGCATGTTCACGCTGGCAACCGATGTAACCGGGACCGCGCCAGACACCGTGCCCGGCCCCGATGATGTCGCGTTGATCTTGCACACCTCTGGCACCACGTCACGCCCCAAGATCGTGCCGCTCTTGCAATCGAATGTCGCTGCCTCTGCAATCAATATCCGCGACTCGCTGGCGCTGACGGCAGATGACGTTTGCCTGAACGTAATGCCCTTGTTCCATATTCACGGGCTGGTCGCTGCGGTCAGCGCTTCGCTGGCGGCAGGCGCGTCGATCAGCTGCACACCGGGCTTTGACGCGCTCAAGTTCTTCGGCTGGCTGGAAGAGGTGCACCCCACTTGGTATACCGCCGTGCCAACCATGCATCAAGCGATCCTGTCGCGTGCGCCGCGCAACGCGGAAATTATCAAGAACGCGCGTCTGCGCTTCCTGCGCTCCTCCTCGTCGTCTTTGCCGGGTCCGGTGATGACACAATTGGCCGAAACCTTCGGCGCGCCCGTGGTCGAGGCTTATGGCATGACCGAAGCCGCGCACCAGATGTGCTGCAACCCGATCGAACCGGGCCGCCAGAAACCGGGTGCTGTTGGCCTGCCCGCAGGCCCGGAAGTGCGCATCGCGCATGAGATCGAGAACCGTTTGGTCAATGGGGTGGGCGAGATTGCCATTTCCGGCCCGAACGTAACGCCGGGTTACGAAGGCAACCCAGAAGCCAACGAAAAGAATTTCTTCGAGGCTGACGGCAAGCGCTGGTTCCGAACCGGCGATCAGGGTGCGTTCGATGAGGATGGCTTCCTGTCCCTGACAGGCCGCTTGAAGGAAATCATCAACCGGGGCGGAGAAAAGGTTAGCCCGCTAGAAGTGGACGGTGTTCTGTCCGATCACCCCGCCATTGGCCAATGCGTGACCTTCGCCATGCCGCATGACAAGCTGGGCGAGGAAGTCGCCGCTGCCGTTGTGCTTAAAGAAGGCCAGAGCGTCACAGAGCGCGACATCCGCGATTTCGCATCCGAGCGTCTGGCCGCGTTCAAAGTGCCGCGCAAGATCGTCATTCTGGACGAGATTCCCAAGGGCGCGACAGGCAAGTTGCAACGCATCGGCCTGGCCGAGAAACTTGGTCTGGGCTAAGGGGACATGCCATGAAAATCTGCATTTTCGGCGCAGGCGCCATTGGCGGCTACATGGGCGCGAAGCTGGCGCAAGTCGGGGCTGATGTCAGCTTGGTTGCGCGCGGCCCGCATCTGAAAGCCATGCGCGAAAACGGCTTGCGCCTGATAGAGGAAGACGGCGAGACGACGGTCAAGGTCACCGCGTCCGACAATGCTGCCGATCTCGGCCCACAGGATTATGTCATCGTCACCCTCAAGGCGCATTCCGTGCCGCCTGTCGTGCCGAAAATGCAGCCCCTTATCGGTGAGAACACGACCATCGTATCTGGTGTGAATGGTGTGCCTTGGTGGTATTTCCACAAGGTCGGCGGTCCGCTGGAAGGCACGCGGCTGGAAAGCGTGGATCCCGGAAACGCGCAATGGGACGGGTTCGGCCCTGACCGCGTTTTGGGTTGTGTGGTCTACCCGGCGGCAGAGGTGATCGAACCGGGCGTCGTCAAGCATATTGAGGGCACGCGCTTTTCGCTGGGCGAGCCTGACGGGACAAAATCCGACCGCGCTGTGGCGCTATCACAAGCGCTGGCGGCGGCAGGTTTGAAAGCGCCTGTCCGCCCCAAAATCCGCGATGAAATCTGGGTCAAGCTCTGGGGCAATTTGTCGTTCAACCCCATCTCGGCTCTGACCCATGCCACGCTCGAAACCCTCTGCACCGATCCGGGCACGCGCGAGGTGGCGCGCAACATGATGCTGGAAGCGCAAACCATCGCCGAAAAGCTGGGCGTCAAGTTTCCCATTGACGTGGATCGCCGCATTCAGGGCGGGGCCGAGGTAGGGGCGCATCGCACCTCTATGTTGCAAGATCTGGACATGGGCCGCCCGATGGAAATTGACGCTTTGGTCGGGTCTGTGCAGGAACTTGGCCGCGTGACGGACACACCCACACCCACAATTGACACCGTTATGGCGCTGGTCGCACTGCGTGGGAAGGTGGCGGGCCTGTATTGATCCACCTTACCCGTGGGCGGAGTGCGGCCTAGTCAGCCCATAAGCATGATTGGGTTGCGTTATCGAAGCGGGCTCTGATTGCCTGCTTCGTTTGAGAACGGCGTGGCACTATTGCGAGTTAGCTTTTTCTGCAATCCGCGCATCCTTGCTTTCAAGAATGCCTGCGGCGCATCATGTCAGACAAGACGACTGGTGTAGTGTTCCAGGAAATAATCAAGAAGAGCCTCGCGCGATCATTGCGGCGACAAACGGCTCAAGCGCTTGAAATGTTCAGTTCGAGCGTTGAATGACGTCTCAAAGCAATGTTCCTGCGCGAAATCACGGCCCTTGCGGGCAGCCTCTTGCAGAAGCGCGCGGTTTTTATCGAGGTACGCGATGGGTAATCCCCCCCGAATTTAAGGGGCTG